>NZ_JAYSBG010000038.1:0-17068 GCF_041915505.1 Rhodoblastus sp.
GTTCGGAACCCAGATGCAGGGAGCCAAAATGGATCGCGCCAATTTTTCCCACGCCCGGCTGGCCGGTGATTTCACCGGCGCGAGCATGAGCGGCGCCGATCTGTCCGACGCCAACGCCTCGGCCGACATGAAGAACCAGTCGATGGGGCTGATGCGCGGCATTCTGCGTTCGGCCGATCTGAGCGGTGTCAATTTCTCGCGCGCCAATCTCTCGCGCATCGATCTCGAATTCGCAAAATTGACCGACGCCAATTTTGCCGGGGCCAATCTAATGGGCGCCGATGCGTCTGGCGCGGATTTCCGCGGGGCGAAACTTGAGGGCGCCAATGTCATGGGCCTCGACATCGCCTCGGCGCGGATCGCCGCGTCGCAGGCGGCCTTGCTTGGCGGCGCGCTCAATCTCGACCGCGCGATCAGGGAGTAATCCCTACCGCCGCGCGAGAACGACGAGCAGCGCCAGCGCCAACAGCGCGCAGAGCGCCTGCCAGAACACGAGCGGATTGCGCTGGTAGAGCGCGGTCTTGCGCGGTGCGGTCGGTCGGCCACTGCGCGCGCCATTCTCGATCTCGAAGGCGAATTCCAGCACGTCGCCATAACGCGCCGCCGGATCGACCGCGATCGCCCGCGCGATCGCCCCTTCCAGCCAGGACGGCAGGTCGGGCCGCCGCGCGGCGAGCGAGGCCGGCGCGCCGAAACGCGGCTTGCTGAACGGCTCGATCTCGCCATAAGGATAGGCCCGCGCGAACATGCGATAGACCGTGACGCCGAGCGCGAAAAGATCGGACATTTCATCGCCGGCGGCGCCCGCGAACAGTTCCGGCGCCATATAGGACGGCGTGCCGGGAACGTGTTCCGGCGGAAAATCCTCAAGCTGCGGCAGGCGCGCCACGCCGAGGTCGATCAGGCGCAGGCCGCCGTCCTTCAGCAGCAGCACATTATCCGGCTTGATGTCGCGATGGATGACGCCCGCGCGATGCAGCGCCGCCACAGCGCGGGCGAGCCGGGTCGCGATCTGCGCGCCCTCGTCATAGGAGAGGCGCGGCGCGCGGTTCAACCGCTGCTCCAGCGTCTCGCCGTCATAAAACGGCATGACGGAATAGAGCCGCGTCTGGCGCTCCGGCGGCTGTTCGATCACCTCGCCGATCCACGGGCTACGGACGCGGCTGGCGACGAAAGCCTCATGCACAAAGGCGCGGCGATAGGTACGATCCTCGGCCACGCGCGGCTGCGGAAATTTGATCACGGCCTGAGCGCCGGTGCGCAAATCCTCGACGCGCATTAGCCGGCTGTAGCGGCCGTCGGCGAGCAGCGCGTCGAGCCGATAATCGTCGACCAGCACGCCGGGTTCGGGCGGCGGCAGGATCGGCAGGTCGCGGAAGAAATCGCTCAATTCATCGGCGTCGGCCGGCGGGACGTCGAGCACGTCGACCAGCAGCGCCGTGCAATTGTCGGCGCTGCCCGCCTCGATTGCGGCGGCGACCAAATCTTCCGCCGTCCGATCCGGCGCGGCGCGGCGGGCGAGAATCTCGCGCAGGCGCCTTTCGTCGAGCGCGCCATGCACGCCATCGCTGCACAGCAGGTAGCGCTCGTGCGGCCGCAAGGCGAAAGCGCCGTGATCGATCCGCAAAGGATGCTCCATGCCGACGGCGCGGCGCAGCATATGTTTGAAATCGCCGCGCCCCATGACATGATCGTCGGTCAATTGCTCCAGCGCGTCGTCGCGGAACCGGTAGAGCCGGCTGTCGCCGACATGGACGCAATGGCCGGAGCGCCCGGAGAGGATGAGCGCCGTGAAAGTGGTCGCCATGCCGGCGCGCTCCGGATCGACGCGGCCCTGCGCGACGATCCAGCCATTGATGGCGTCGAGCGCGCGCGCCGCCGCCTGGCGCAGGCCGAGCGAGCCCGGAAGGGCGAAAAAGCCGTCGAGAAAACAGCGGACGGTGAGTTCGGCCGCCTCGCGCCCGCCCTTATGGCCGCCGACCCCGTCGGCGACGACGGCGACCACCGCCGCACGGGCGTCGAGCCGCGGCCGCCCGATCCGGGCCGCGCCATAATCCTGATTGTCCGGCCGCCGCCCGCGCTCCGAGGCGAAGCCGATCTCGCAGCGCAGGTCATGATCAAAACGATCGAGGCGGGTCATCGCATCCAGCAGGTCATCGCATCCAGAATGAGGCTCTTGCTCCCTCTCCCCGCAGGCGGGGAGAGGGCTGAGGTGAGGGGCCTGAAAGGCCGGCATTGATCCGCATCCCCCGCCCCTCACCCTAACCCTCTCCCCGTGAAACGGGGAGAGGGGACTGGGCCCGCGGCGGGATAAATGGCGTCAGATCCGGGCCCCGGAAACGGCGCCCCAAGTGGTGCGCCAGCGCGTCTTGACGTAGCTCAGCCCGGCGACGCCCAGCAAGGCGAGGAAGCCGAAGAAGAGGAAGCCCGCCATGAAGCCGCCGGTCATGCCCTTGGACGTCGCCAGAGCCTTGGCCAGGAAGAACCCGCCGAGGCCGCCGGCGAAGCCGACCAGACCCGTCATCACGCCGACCTCATTGCGGAAACGCTGCGGCAGCAATTGGAACACCGCGCCATTACCCATGCCAAGGCAGAGCGTGCCAACCGAGAACAAAGCCACCGCCAGCCAGCCGACCGCCGGCAGTTCGGTCAGCGACCAGCCCGCCGCGCCCGCCGGGGCCGGGCCTTCCGGCAATTGCGACACGGTGAAATAACAAGCCGCGACAACCAGGAACATCACGGTGAGTGATTTGATGCCGCCGATGCGGTCGGCGATGGCGCCGCCGACCGGACGGAAGGTGGAGCCGAAAAACACGATCAGCGACACCATGAGACCCGCCGCCACCGGGGTGACGTGAAAATGGGCGGTGAAATAGAGCGGCAGCGCCGAGGCGAGGCCGACGAAGCCGCCGAAGGTGATGAAGTAGAAGAACATGAACCAGCGGCTGTCGGTGTCGAGCAGCAGCTTGCCGTAGGCCGACAAGGGGATGCGCTTCACTGAACCGGGCGCGTCCTTCACCGTCAGCACATAGATCGCCAGAATGACGACCATCGGGATCAGCAGCGCGGCATAGACGCCCTGCCAACCGAAATGTTCGGCGATGGTCGGCGCGAACAAAGTGTCGAGCACCACGCCCATATTGCCGGCGCCGGCGATGCCCATGACGATGCCCTGCAGATGCGGCGGATACCAGCGGCTCGCCTGCGGCAAGGCGACCGAGAAGGACGCGCCGCCGAGGCCGAGCAGCGCGCCGAAGATCGCGACCTGTTCGGGATTGGCGAGGCCGAACAGCCACGCATAGACGCAGCCGACGATCATGATGACCTGCGCGATGGTTCCGGTCAGTTTGGAGCCGATCGTATCGGCGAGAATGCCCATCGGAATGCGCAGGATCGCGCCCGACAGCACCGGGATGGCGACGAGCGTCAGTTTCTGTTCGACCGGAATATTCATCGCCTTGGCGATATAGACCATGAGCGGGCCAAGCGAGACCCAGGCCATGAAGCTGATGTCGAAATAGAGGAAGGCGGAAAGCAGGGTCGGCCAATGGCCGGATTGCTTCAGGTCGGACAGTTTCATGCGTTCATCCTTTTGTTGATTGATTGTTACGATCGCGCCGCGGCCGTCCGCTTCTGGACGAGCAGGCGTTCGATTTCGGGTTTGCAGGAGCCGCAGCCGGAGCCGGCGCCGGTAGCCTCGGCCACGGCCCCGGCGCTGCGGAGATTGTTCTCGGCAATGGCGTCGAGAATGGTGTTGGCGCCGACATTCATGCAGACGCAGACCTTGCGGCCGGGATCGCGACAGGTGCGCGGCGGACGGCCGGCGAGCAGCGCCAGCGGATTGACGTCGCCCTGCGCGAATTGTTCGCAGGCCCAGGATCGGGCGACCGCGACCGGCGCAGGCGCGACGAACAGGGCGCCGAGAATTTCGCCGTCGCGCGTCGCGACGCAGCGATAGCCGCCCGCCCGCGCGTCGCGCATCGCGATCAACTCGCCCTGCCCCGATTCCAACCCAAACAGATCGCGCGCGAAGGCTTCCCAATCGGCGATCTGTTCCATGCCGGCGCATTCGAGCCGCCAGCCGCCGGCGATCCGCGCCAAAGCCCAATAGGCTCCCTCATGCGCCGGCTTGTTGCGCGTGAGCGCGAAGCCGAACCAGGCCGGATCGACCGCCTCGACCGCGACCGGCGTGGCCTTGCTTTCCGGCTGGCCTGAGATCGGATCGGTCACCGGCGCGACCAACGCATCCACGCGCGCGGCCGCAGCGAATTGATCGCTCCAGTGGATCGGCGCGAACACGCTGCCGCGCCGCTGGCGCTCAGTGATCTGCGCGCGCAGCAGGACCTCGCCGCGCGCATTGGAAAGCCTTACCAGACCGGCATGTTCGACGCCGAGCATGGCGGCGTCCATCGGATTGAGTTCGGCGAAGGGCTCCGCGATATGCTGCGACAGATTTTCGGCGCGGCCGGTGCGGGTCATGGTGTGCCATTGGTCGCGCACGCGGCCTGTGTTCAGCACGAATTCGTCGCGCGAAGCCGGCTGCGCGACGCCGCGAAACGGCGTGGCGACAAAACGCGCGCAGCGATCCGGCGTGAAGAATTTTCCATCGCTGAAAAAGCGCTTCGGCGCGTCGCTGGCGGCCTCGCCCGCGCGCCACGGCCATTGGAACGGCGCCAGCGCATCATAGGCGGCGTCGGAGAGATCGGCGCAGGCGGATATGTCGAAATCGCGCGCGCCATTGTTCTCAAGGCCGGACAAGGCCGCATGTTCGCGGAAGATCGCCGCGGGACCGTCGAAGGCGAAAGCCTCGCCGAAGCCCATGCGCCGGGCGACGTCGCAGACCATGTCCCAATCGGCGCGCGCCTCGCCCGGCGCCGCGCGCAATTTGCGCTGGCGTGAAATGCGGCGCTCGGAATTGGTGACCGTGCCGTCCTTCTCGCCCCAGGCGAGCGCCGGCAGCAGCACATGAGCGAACGCGCCGGTGTCGGTGTTTTCGGCGACTTCCGAAACCACGACGAAGGGGCATTTCTTCAACGCCGCACGGACGAAGTCGGCGTCGGGCAGGCTGTCGACCGGATTGGTCGCCATGATCCAGACTGCCTTGACTGCGCCCGCGTCGATCGCCTTGAACAGGTCGACCGCCTTGAGGCCGGGCTTGCCGGCGATGGTCGGCGCGCCCCAGAATTCCTGCGTCAGCGCGCGATGCGCCGGGTCGTCCAGCTCCATATGGGCGGCGAGCATATTGGCGAGGCCGCCGACCTCGCGCCCGCCCATGGCGTTGGGCTGGCCGGTGACCGAAAACGGCCCGCAGCCGGGATCGCCAATCCGCCCGGTCAGCAGATGCGTGTTGATGATGGCGTTGACCTTGTCGGTCCCGGCTGAAGACTGGTTCACGCCCTGCGAATAGACCGTAACCGTCTTGTCATGATCGATGACGAGATCGAAGAAGCGGCGCAATTCGCTCGGCGCGAGGCCGGTTTCGGCGGCGACTTTTTCCACCGTCCACGGCTTGGCGGCGGCGAGCGCCTCGTCGAAGCCATTGGTGTGATCGGCAACGAATTTTTTCGCGCGTTTTCCCGCGCGATTCAGCTCGCGCAACAGGCCATTGAACAAGGCCACATCCGAACCCGGCGCGAGCGATAGATGCAGGTCGGCGATCTCGCTGGTGGCCGTGCGGCGCGGATCGATATTGACCACTTTCGGCAGGCCGCCGCGCTTCTCGCGCGCCGCGACCAGACGTTGGAACAGGATCGGATGACACCACGCCAGATTGGAGCCGACCAGAATAACGAGGTCCGCCTCTTCCAGATCCTCATAGCATCCCGGCACGGTATCGGCGCCGAAGGCGCGCTTGTGGCCGGCAACAGAGGACGACATGCACAGGCGCGAATTGGTGTCGATATTGGCCGTGCCGATGAAGCCTTTCATCAGCTTGTTGGCGACGTAATAGTCTTCGGTCAGCAATTGGCCGGAGACGTAGAGCGCGACCGAATCCGGGCCGTGCTCCGCGATGGTTTCGGTGAATGTGCGCGCCACGGTTTCGAGCGCATGGTCCATGGTCACGCGCTTGCCGCCGATGGAGGGATGCAGCAGGCGTTCCTCCATGGTCAGCACCTGCGCCAGCGCGGAGCCCTTGACGCAGAGCCGGCCGAAATTGGCGGGATGATTCGTCTCGCCCGCGACCCGCGTGCTGTCGGACGCGACTTCGGCGCGCACGCCGCATCCGACGCCGCAATAGGGACAGGTGGTCGAGATCGTTTGGGTCATTCTGCTTCCCCTTAGTTCCCCTCATCCGTCTCGCGCTTCGCGCGAGCCACCTTCTCCCGCAAGGGGAGAAGGAAAGTCGCGGCGCCGGGCGAGTCCTTCTCCCCTTGCGGGAGAAGGTGGCGCGCAGCGCCGGATGAGGGGGCTCACGCCGGCGCGGCGACGCCCATGTCGAGATAGATGCGGCCACGCTCGATCTTCACCGGGAATTTGCGCGCGCAGCCCTGGTCGGCGCCGGTGGCGCCGCCGCTTTCCAGATCGATGATCCAGTTGTGCAGCGGGCACGCGACCTTGCGGCCGTGCACGATGCCTTCGCTCAACGGGCCGCCCTTGTGCGGGCATTTGTTTTCGAGCGCGAAAATCTCGTTGGTCGCGGTGCGAAACACCGCGATCTCGCGACGCGGCGTGCGCACGGTGCGGGCGCCGCGCAGCGGAATGGCGCTGACCGGGCCACAGTCGAACCAGAAGCTGTTGTTCTCTTCCATGGTGAAATCCTCGCGAGTTTTCATTCGGCGGCGATGGGCGCCACCGGCGACAGCACGGCGAGCGGCATGAATTCGTGGAGATCCTTGCCGGCGGCGCGCTCGGCCCAGGGATCGCGTCGGGCGTAGCGCTGCGAAAGCAGGAAGCGGTCGTAGAGCCCCTTGCGGGCCTCATGATCCTCGAAGATCGTCTTGCGCAACCGTTCGAGCCCGGTCTTCTCGACCCATTTGTAGAGACGGTCGAGATAGGCCGCTTCCTCGCGATACATCTGCAGGATGGCCGCGCAATATTCGAGCGCCTCGGCTTCCGTATCGACATGGCCAAGCAGGTCGGTCTGCCGTACATGCAGGCCCGCCGCGCCGGCGACATGGAGGTCGTAGCCGGAATCGACGCAGATCACGCCGATGTCCTTCACGGTGGATTCGGCGCAATTGCGCGGGCAGCCGGAGACGCCGAGCTTCACTTTCGCCGGCGTCCACGAGCCGCACATCAGCTTTTCCAGCTTGATGCCGAGCCCGGTGGAATCCTGCGTGCCGAAGCGGCAGAATTCCGAACCAACGCAGGTCTTCACCGTGCGCAGACCCTTGGCATAGGCGAAGCCGGACAGCATGCCGGCCGCATTGAGCTGCGCCCAGACCGCCGGGAGGTCCTGCTTCTTCACGCCGAGCAGATCGATGCGCTGGCCGCCGGTGACCTTGACCATCGGGATCTTGAATCGATCCGCGACATCGGCGATGGCGCGCAATTCGTCGGGCGTGGTGACGCCGCCCCACATGCGCGGCACCACCGAATAAGTGCCGTCCTTCTGGATATTGGCGTGGACGCGCTCGTTGATGAAGCGGGCCTGGTAATCGTCCTGATATTCGCCGGGCCAATCGCAGACGAGATAATAGTTCAGCGCCGGCTGGCAGGACGGGCAGCCGCCGGACGACTTCCAGCCCAGTTCCTGCATCACCGCCGGCAGCGACTTGAGCTGCTTGGCCTTGATGAAGCCGCGCACTTCCTCATGCGTCAGGTCGGTGCATTTGCACATCGGCTTGCGGCCGGATTTCTCGTAGCCGTCGCCGAGCGTCGCCGCCAGCAGCAGTTCGACCTTGCCGGCGCATTGGCCGCAGGAGGCCGAAGCCTTGGTCTTCGCCCGCACGTCTTCGAGCGTCGTCAGGCCGCCTTCCGTGATCGCCGAAACGATGGAGCCCTTGCACACGCCGTTGCAGCCGCAGATTTCCGCATCATCCGGCAAGGCTGCAACGGCCGCCGTAGGGTCCAGCGGGGACCCTCCCTGATAGGCCTGGCCGAAGATCAAAGTGTCGCGGATCGCCGCGACGTCCTCGCCCTTTTTCAGCAGGTCGAAATACCAGGCGCCGTCATTGGTGTCTCCATAAAGCACCGCGCCAACGACCTTGTCGTCGCGCAGGATGACGCGCTTGTAGATGCCGCGCGAGGGGTCGCGCAGCACGACCTCGTTGTTCTCGTCGTCATCGGAAAAATCGCCGACCGAAAACAGGTCGATGCCGGTGACTTTCAGCTTGGTGGAAGTCGCGGCCGGAATGAAGCCCCCCGGCTGTTCGCCCGCGAGTTCGGCGGCCAGCACCTTGGCCATGTCATAGAGCGGCGCGACCAAGCCATAGCATTGGCCGCGATGCTCGACGCATTCGCCGACCGCGAAAATGGCGGGATCGCTGGTGCGCATCAGATCGTCGACGACGACGCCGCGATTGCATTCGAGACCCGCCGCCTTGGCGAGCGCAGAATTGGGGCGGATGCCGACCGCCATCACCACCAGATCGGCCGGCAGCACGCGACCGTCTTTCAGCTTCACGCCGGTCACATGGTCTTCGCCGAGGATCGCCTCGGTATTGGCGCCGACGTGAACCTCGATGCCGCGCTCCGAAATCGCCTTTTGCAGCAGATAGCCGGCGCTCGGATCGAGCTGGCGCTCCATCAGGGTCGGCATCAGATGCACGACCGAGACCTTCATGCCCTTGAGCGCGAGACCGGCCGCCGCTTCGAGGCCGAGCAGACCGCCGCCGATGACCACCGCCGCGCCGCCCTTTTCGGCCGCGCCGTGCATTTTCTCGACATCGTCGAGATCGCGGAAGGTGACGACGCCTTCGAGATTGGCGCCCGGAACTGGAATGACGAAGGGCATCGAGCCGGTGGCGACGATCAGCTTGTCATAGGGAACCTTTTCGCCCGCCGCCGTCTCGATCAGTTTCGCCGCGCGGTCGATCGCGACCACCGGCTCGCCCGAGCGCAGTTCAACGCCATGTTTCGCATACCAGGCGTGGTCGTGGATGATGATGTCTTCGAACGCCTTTTCGCCCGACAGCACCGGCGAAAGCATGATGCGGTTGTAATTGACGCGCGGCTCGGCGCCGAACACCGTGACCTTCATCGGCGCGTGCTGCTTGGCGAACAACTCTTCCATGGCGCGGCCGCCAGCCATGCCATTGCCGATCACGACAAGTCGTTCGGTTTGTGGAAATTTTTCGATCTGACCCATGGCGGACCCTTTGCTGCGACGAGTCCGAGCAAAGGTTCGCGGGTAAGGCTGAGGGAAAGATGATAACGCCCGTTCTTCCGGCGCCGCAAGAAGGGGCGCCAGTCAGCCTCACGCCAAGCCTTCTTTGGCTTCGCGAACCGATGATCGGGGTCGTCATTGACCTGCGCTCTATTTGGCAAGAACGGCGCCAGTCGCGAGTAAATGAGATAACGATATGTTTTTAATAGTTTTTTACGCCATTTCTTCGCCTGCCTGCAAAACGAGCAATGGCGACATCATTGGCAAACGGCGCCCAATTTCGCTTCTTGCAGCGCACAAATTGACCAGGCGTTAGACCCCGCGCGCCACGAGGCGGGCGAGCGTTTCCCGCCAATGCGTCGGCTCGAATGGCCCGTCGAAAAAGGCTGGCGCCTTGGGCCGGGCCGAGGCGCCGTCGAGCGGCCAGAACGCCTTTTGCGCCAGTTCCGCCTGGGCGTCGGAAGCCTCAGTCTGGCCGCTGGTCACCAGCAGGACATAAGCCCATAGTGCCTGCGCGCCGGACAAAGCCGTGGATTCGGCGTCGAGCCGCAGCCAAGGCGCCCCGCCGCGGTCGCGCCCCAGCGCTGCGGCGACGATTTCGGGCGACACGGCGCCGCCCAGCCCCTCGGCGATGAGACGGTGGAATTCGTCGGCGTTTTCCGGCCGCTCGCCCCACAGCGCGGCGCGGCGCACGGCGCGGGCGGCGGCGCGCGGCGCTTCCGGCTCCGCGCGCGCTTCCGCCGCGCGGAAGGCGAGCACTTTTTCGGGGCAATCCGACACCAGAGCGCGGCAGGGATGCAGAATCTCCGCCGCGCCAGACAGCCGCGCCAGCGAATTCCACGGCTCGCCCACGCAAAAACCGTTCACGAAACCACCGCGCAGGCTCTCCTCCATCAGCGGCGGCGGCGTCACGGTCAGCCGCACGCCCTCAAGGTCCACCCCGCCCGCGCGCATCCAGAGCTCCAATTGGTAGCGATGCATGGAATAGGGAAAGACATGGGCGAAGCGCAGCGCCGGCAGGCCCTTCGCCCGTCGCTCGGCGACCAGCGCCGCGAGCGCCCGCGCGGTGACGACCGGATCGGCGGCGTCGCCGAAAATCTTTTCGCGCAAGGCTTCGGCCAAGGGCGGCGCGACGGATATCGCATTGCCGTCGAGGCCGAGCGCAACCGCCCCGATCATCGGCGCGGCGAAGCCGTCGAGGCCAAGCGTCGAGGCCACCACCGCCGGCGCGAGCATATGGGCGGCGTCGTAAATGCCGAGCGCCAGCTTGTCGCGCAGATTGGCCCAGGAGGTTTCGTGGCAAAGCTCGAATTTCAACCCTTCTTCGCGGTCGAATCCCTTAGCGGCGGCGACGAACAGCAGGCCGGCGTCGGTCAGGGGCATATAGCCGATGCGCAAGGTCCCGATCATTTCAGCAACTCCGCCGCGGTGATGATCGAGCGGGCGATCTCGGCGATCTTCTTGCCCTCGTTCATCGCGACCTTGCGCATCATCGCATAGGCCTGTTCCTCGGAAATATTCTTGGCCTTCATCACCAGCCCCTTAGCCTGGTCGATCGCCTTGCGGTCGGCCAACTGGCCCTGCACATGCGCCAGCTCCTCGCGCAGCCGCGCGAAGGCGTTGAAGCGCGAAACGCTGAGATCGACTATGCTCTTGACGCGCTCTTTCTTGAGGCCGTCGACGACATAGGCCGAAACGCCGGCGTCGATCGCGGCGTTGATCATGGCGCTGTCGGAGCGGTCGGCGAACATGGCGACCGGGCGCGCGCTGGCGCCGCTGATGCGGATCATCTGCTCCAGCACGTCGCGATTGGGATTTTCGAGATCGATCAGGACGATGTCGGCGTCGATCGCGCGCAGGCGCTGTTCGAGATCGAGCGAGGATTCGAGCACGGTCACCTGATTGTGGCCCGCCTCGCGCAGGCCATCGCGCAGGATGGCGGTGCGCACGGGATTCTGGTCGACGATGACGATGCGGAGATCTTTATCAGACACGACGGATCCGAAGTCTTGCGGCGTAAATATAGCGCCCGCCGCCGCGCGCGCCAATCGTCTCAAGCGGCGCGACGCTCCGCCAGCGCGAAATCCGCTTCGGCGAGCAGGCGCAAAGCGCGGGCTTCGCGCAGCACCTCGTCGCAGCGCTGGCGCAAAGCGGCGAGCGCATTATCTTCATGGGCGCCGTCGGACGGCGGACGCTCCGGACAAGGCGTCGAAAAATCCAGCTCGGCCATGGCCGCGCGCCGGGTCTGCTCCAGCAGCGCCTGGCTGGCGAGCGGGTCGAGATCGCTGCGGCGGTTGCGCAGCAGCAGGCGCACGGTAACGATCTGGGCGGCCGCGACATAAGCGGCCGCGATCAGCTTGCTATATTCCGGCCAGAGATCGCGCTTCGCCTCGGGATCCGCGCGCATGCGACCGGCGGATTCGCCGAGCGCCGAAAAGGCTTCCATCAGATTTTTCCGGGCGAGGCGATAATCCTGTTCCGGCGCGTCCCAACGCAAGGCGCGGTCGGCATAGCGATGCAGCGCGCGCAAGAAGCCGAGCGCCACGCGCGGCGCGCTCTGGCTCTCCCACTGCGGCAACAGGAAATTGAACAGGAAGGCGACGCCGGCGCCGATCAATGTATCAACCAGACGCGCGCCGACCGGCGCCGCCTGCACGGGATCGATCAGATGCAGGCCAAGCAAAGCCATCACCGAGGCGGCGATGGAGGTCAGGCGATAATCGACCTTCACATAGGCGTGGGCAACGGCGACCGAGAGAAGCTGCACCGCGAGCAGCAGGCTCGGCGAGCCGATCCACAGCAAAGCGCCGGCAAGGCCGCAGCCGAGCACCGAGCCGACCAGGCGCTGGTCGCGCCGCTGCCGCGTGGCGCTATAGCCCGCACGCATGATCACGGCGATGGTCAGGAGAATCCAGTTGCCGTGTTTCAGCCCAGGAACCAGTTCGATCAGCAGATAGCCGAAGCCGAGCGCCAAGGCGAGGCGCAGCGCGTGGCGGAAGATCGGCGAGGACCAGCGCAACTGGTCGGCGATCGCTCGCATCGAGACGCGCAGCGGCGGCGCGAAGGCGCTGATGTCGACGCCCGCCAAGGCCTGTTCGGCGAGCTGCTGGCTGTTGACCAGGTCCGGCAGCCGGGCGAGATGGGAAACCGCGAGGCCGACGCGGGCGCGGGTGAGCCGGGCCGCGCGCAGGACTTGCGGATCGGCGCCGTAATCGGCCTCCAGCTTTGCGATCTGTTGCGAGAACGCATCGAGCGCGGGCTCGCGGTCCGGGAAGCTCAGCCTGTCGGCGCCGACGATCAGATCGAGCGCCAAAGCGTCGAGATCGTCGGCGAGCCGCATCAGAAACTGCTCCATCTGCGCGGCGAGAGTCTCGCAGCCGCCGGATTGGGCGAGGCGCAGCGGGGCATGATCGGCGAGCGTGGAGACGATGCCGTCGAAAGCCTCCAGCACGGCGGCCAAAGCCGCGATCAGGCGCATCGCCTCGGCGCGGTCGGCGGCCGAGACGATCAGGCTGCGCGCGGTCTGCAGATGATCCGCGAAAGAGGCCTGATGTTCGACCACCTTGAGGCAGACCTCGCCTTCGTCGGCGTCCTTGCGGTAGAAGCCGGCCACGCGGCGCAGATAGGCGGCGAATTCGCGCAGGACCTCGGCAAGCGTGATGCGGCGGCCGGAGGTGTCCGTGACGCGGGTGAGCGCCAGCGCGATGGGCGTATAAAGCGCGCCGCCCAGCGCCGACATCAGCGCGTAATGCAGGCGCTCGGCGGCGTCCGCGGCCGGCGCGCCAAGGGTGAAGACCATCGCCAGCAGGGTCAGGACGGAGAGTGGGATCGCCCAGCGCCCCAGGGCGATCAGCAGGCCGGCCACGAAGCCGGTAAGGACGACGACGGCGCCTTCGACGAGCGGCGTTCCGCCGGCCAAAGCCGTCGCCAGCGCCGCCGCCGAGGCGCAGAGCCAGGCGAGCGGCAGG
The DNA here is from genome assembly GCF_041915505.1 of Rhodoblastus sp. Lineage (GTDB taxonomy): Bacteria > Pseudomonadota > Alphaproteobacteria > Rhizobiales > Beijerinckiaceae > Rhodoblastus. The sequence continues at coordinate 13,237 of NZ_JAYSBG010000038.1, forward strand.
ATGCGCAATTTGGCGGCGAAGGGGGTCGAGGTGTCGGCGATCGAGACGCAGAGCGCGCCCGAGGCCGCCGCCATGCCCGGCAGGAAGCCGAACGCGGCCGTCCCGATCAGGCCGACGAGCAACACGCCGAGCGCGACGACCAGCCCGTTCAGGACATGATGCCCGAACAGATATTTGAGGAGTTTCGGCTTGACGCGCATCGGCGCTTCGACCCGGTTGCGTCAGGTCTTGTCGCCGATCAGTTTCGCGAGGCGCAACAGCGCCAGCTCATAGCCCTGGACGCCGCAGCCCACGATGACGCCGTCGGCGCGGCGCGAGACATAGGAATGATGGCGGAATTCCTCGCGCTTGTGGACATTGGAAATATGGACCTCAATCACCGGCGCTTCGAAGGCGTTGAGGGCGTCAAGCAAGGCGATCGAGCTATGGGTGAAGGCGGCCGGATTGATGACGAGGCCGCCGGCCTTGCCGCGCGCCTCGTGGATCCAGTCGATCAACTCATATTCGCGATTGGACTGGAAGAAATGCACTTCGAGCTTCAAGTGCAGCGCCGTCGCATGGCAGGCGCGCTCGACATCGGCGAGCGTGTCTGAGCCGTAAATATGCGGCTCGCGCTGGCCAAGCAGGTTGAGATTGGGTCCGTTCAGAACGTAAACGAGGCGGCTCATCCTGACTCTCCCGGCGTCGAGGGGCCGACTCGTCGCCGGCGCGAAACCATCTATAGATGGTCTCGCGGCGGGAAGAAACGCCGCGCTTTTTCGCGGCGTTCTCCGTTCAGAGCGCGGGGGCGCCCTCGCCTTCGAAGGCGCGCACCCACATGGCGCAGAGGCCGGAGCGCACGATATCGTCGATCTCGAATTCGATCACCGGCACCGGCAGGCCAAGCGCGTGGATCAGTTCGATCATCTTGCGCAGGCCGGAGGCTTGCTGGATGTCGGATTGATTGACGTCGCCATTGACCACGCTGATGCAGTTCTCGCCGACGCGAGTGAGGAAGGTCTTGATCTCCGCCACCGAGGTGTTCTGCGCCTCGTCGAGCAGGATGAAGGCGTTCTTCCAGGAGCGCCCGCGCATCACCTCGAACGGCACCATTTCGATATCGCCGCGCTTGAGCGCAATATCGAACGGCGCGTCGCCGATGCGCTCCTTGATCGCGTCCACAATGGGCAAAGCCCAGGGCGCGAATTTTTCCTGAAGAGAGCCGGGGAAGAAGCCCAGAGAGCGGCCGCAGGGCACGTTGGGGCGGGTGAGGATGATTTTGTCGATCTGGTTGGACCGGTAGAGATCGGCGGCGTGGGTGGCGGCGATCCAGGTTTTTCCGGTTCCGGCGGGGCCGAGGACGACAATCTGCTGGCTGGATCGAAGCGCCGCGAGATATTGCGCCTGTGTCGGATTAAGGGCTTTGACGGGTGGAAGGACACGATTGTTCTGGAATTTATTTCCTTTGAACTCGATGATTTCTGCGTCTCCGTAGTTATTACGGGAATTGCGGCTCTTCTTTCGGTCCAGTTGCTTGCCCACGCTCTGACTCCTCAGATGTGAATCAAGGGACGCGCCACCCGCTCAAGGCGGACAGCACGGTGGTGATTTATGCGACACGACTGGAAAAACAGCGAGAGCGGCTTGTGCGCTGGGTATTTTGAGTATCGCCATCGGCCTCCTCCTCGCTGGAGTCAGGATAGGCGATTCGCCCCCAACACAAAGTAAATATTTTTTTTATTTTTCCGTCATAGTAACGGCGCGACCGAACGCCGCCCGCATGGCGGTTCAGGCGTTCGGCAGATTGCGCGCCAAAGCCTCCAGCACCGCCATACGCACGGCGACGCCCATTTCCACCTGTTCGCGGATCAGGCTGTGCGCGCCGTCGGCGACGCTGGAATCAATCTCGACGCCGCGATTCATCGGGCCCGGATGCATGACCAGCGCGTCCGGCCTGGCATAGGCCAGCTTGTCGGAATCGAGGCCGAAGAAGCGGAAATATTCGCGCGTCGAGGGAATGAAGGCGCCCGACATGCGCTCGCGCTGCAGGCGCAGCATCATCACGATATCGGCGTCGCGCAGGCCCTCGCGCATATTGTTGTAAACTTCGACGCCCAACTGGCCGATCCCGGTCGGCATGAGGGTCGACGGTCCGACCACCCGCACCCGCGCGCCCAAAGCCGACAGCAGGATGATATTGGAGCGCGCCACGCGCGAATGCAGCACGTCGCCGCAAATCGCCACGATCAGCCCCTCAATCCGCCCCTTGGCGCGGCGCATGGTGAGCGCGTCGAGCAAAGCCTGGGTCGGGTGCTCATGGGCGCCGTCGCCGGCATTGACCACGGCGCAATCGACCTTGCGCGCCAAGAGATGGGCGGCGCCGGCCTGATGATGGCGCACGACGATAATGTCGGGACGCATGGCGTTGAGCGTGATCGCGGTGTCAATCAGCGTCTCGCCCTTCTTCACCGAGGAGGTCGCGACCGACATGTTCATGACGTCGGCGCCGAGGCGCTTGCCCGCCAGCTCGAACGAGCTTTGCGTGCGGGTTGAATTCTCAAAAAACAGATTGATCAGCGTCCGGCCCTTGAGGACCGACTTGCGCTTTTCCACCTGCCGCGACACGGCCACCGCCTCCTCCGCCAGATCGAGCAGATGGAGGATTTCGAGCCGGTTGAGGCCCTCAATGCCCAGAAGGTGACGGTGGGAAAAGGTGACGGCGGACATGAATTGGGTCTAACGGAGAGCGATGGTCTCCGCAAGCGCCATGGAACCCGTCTCGCACGAGAGCGCGAACGGCGTGAGCGACGCCACGGGCGCACCCAATTTCCGGATGAAATCGAAGATGAATCAACCGCCTTTGAGGGCAATGAGCCGGAGGAAGACGGCCTCGTTCACGTCCTGGAGCCTCACCTTCCGCCCCAGGTCGCGAACCTGTTCCCCGTTGATCAGAAGAAAATAGGCGTTGGCGAGCAAGCCGCGGCGCGCCGCCTCGACCGCCTTATCGAGCGTCGTCCTGTCGTTCGACGCATCGGCGCCCGCATAGGCCCTCAGCCATTCAGGCGAACCTTCCAGAGGACGCCAGTCACGCGATTCTTCGACATCATATTGCGCCTCGACCCGCAAACGGATGAGTTCGCTGACGCTGATCTCCTCGATGTCGAGCCTGAGGCGGCATAGGGGCGTCTTGCGCCCGCCTCCAAAGCTTTCGTCAAAAAAACGGATTTCAGCCATAAATGCCTGCCTTTCAGTTCAGGCTCGGCAAAAAGCCTTTCTCAAACCTGAAAAAATGGGGCGCCGACACGCCATTAGAGGACGCGTGGTTAAGGCGCCCGTAGCGGAAAATAGTCCGCCGCTCGAAGCTTGATTTGACAGACGGGCCCCGCTCCCCCATTTTCCCGGGCCGTTCGGGGCCGCGGGGGGCGTGGCTCGAAGGAATTGTGGGCCGGCTGCCGGCCCCCTGGGATCTGCGCATGGACGTCGTCATCGTCGAATCGCCCGCCAAAGCCAAGACGATCAATAAATATCTCGGCAAGAATTACGAGGTTTTCGCCTCGTTCGGCCACGTGCGCGACCTGCCCGCCAAGGATGGCTCGGTCGATCCCGACGCCGATTTCAAAATGCTGTGGGAGGTCGACGGCAAGGCCGGCAAGCGGCTGTCGGACATTGCGGCCAGGGTCAAGGACGCCGACCGCATCGTTCTCGCCACCGACCCGGATCGCGAAGGCGAGGCCATTTCCTGGCATGTGCTCGAAGTCCTGCGCGGCAAGCGCGTGCTGAAGGACAAGCCAGTCGAGCGCGTGGTCTTCAACGCCATCACCAAGGACGCGATCCTGGAGGCGATGAAGCACCC
>NZ_JAYSBG010000039.1:0-16984 GCF_041915505.1 Rhodoblastus sp.
TCGCGGCGCCGGACCGTCGCGTGGTGCTGCTGACCGGCGACGGCGCGCATCAATTGACGGTTCAGGAAATCAGCCAGTTCGCGCGTTACGGCCTGAAGCCGATCGTCTTCGTGGTCAATAATTCCGGTTATCTGATCGAGCGGCTTTTGTGCCGCGAACCGGAGATCGCCTATAACGACATCGCGCCCTGGCGTTACGCGGAATTGCCGCACGCCTTGGGTTGCGACGGCTGGTTCACGGCGCGGGTCGAAACCTGCGCGGAATTCGATCAGGCGCTGGCTACGGCCGGACAGGCCGAAACCGGCGCCTATATCGAAATCGTCACCGACGCCTATGCGGCGTCGGCTTTGGCGGTCAAAATGCACGAGGCCTTTCGGGCGCTGTACAAGTAGTCTTTGTTTCCATGATCGCGACGAGTCGCGATCATGGAGGCTCCTCGCGTCAGCTTGGCCATAAGCCCGTCTTCAGACGGGCGTCTTCCGACGCCCTATGGCATTCGCTCCTAACCGGTTCTCATTCATGAGAACCGGTATTAGTCCATCGCCATGTCGAACAGCAGCGCCTCGGTCTCTTCCGTCGCGTTTAGGGTCAGCACCGCCGGCCCCAGCACGGAGACGCCGTCGCCGGTCTGGAGTGCTTCGCCATTCAGGCTGAGCGCGCCGCGGGCGGCATGGATCCAGGCCCCGCGTCCGGCCGCGATCTCGTGCGTCACGCTTTTGCCCGCAGAGAGCAGCGTGGCGTAGAGATCGACGTCGCGATGGATCGTGATCGCGCCGTCGCGTCCATCACGCGAGGCGACGAGGCGCAGCCGATCCCGCTTTTCGGCGTCGGAAAAGGCCTTTTGCGCATAGCCCGGCGCGAGGCCCTGCCGCTCCGGAATGATCCAGATCTGCAGGAAATGCACCGGCTCCTCGTCGGAAGCGTTATATTCGCTATGGCGAACGCCCGTGCCCGCCGTCATGCGCTGGACGTCGCCCGGACGGATCACCGAATGGGTGCCGAGCGTGTCGCGATGTTCGAGCGCGCCGTCCAGCACATAGGAGATGATCTCCATGTCCCGGTGCGGATGGGTCGGGAAGCCGCCCCCCCCGGCGACGCGGTCGTCGTTGATGACGCGCAGCGGGCCGAAGCCCATATGGCGCGGGTCGAAATATTCGCCGAAGGAAAAGGTGTGGCGGCTGTCGAGCCAGCCGAAATCGGCGCGGCCCCGTTCCTCGGCCCGTCTCACGGTGAGATTTTCAGCGGTCAAAGCCATTGGATCCTCCTGTGTTTGGGTTGCGAACGATCAGAATTCCCGGCCGATCAGGGCGTCGAGCGAATAGAAACCGCCGCCGCGAAGGACATAGCTGAGCGCGACGACGCCCCAGAGCAGCGGATATTCGAAGCCGCCCTCGGTCCAGAAGAAGCCGTTGCCCAAATGGACGCTGATGACGGCCACGCCCATCAGGCCTGCGACGAGCGCGGCGGCGGGGCGGGTTAGAAAGCCCAAAGCCAGCGACAGACCGCCAAAAAATTCGATCAGGCCGGCGACAAGCGCGAGCGACGGCGGCAGGCCGAGTTTCGTGGCGAAGAACTGGCCGGTGGCCTCAATCCCATAACCGCCGAACAGGCCGAACAGTTTTTGTGCGCCATGCGGCATCAGGAACAGACCGGCGGTTACGCGGACCAGCGGTTCGGCAAAGGGCGAAAGCGCGTCGGTGATCGGCGCCACGAAGGGAAGGATGCGGCGCGAAGATGAAGCGGGGGCGGCAGAAAGAGCGAGCGACATGGGTTTTCTCCGGTTTGGCGTCGGACGACCTCGTCCGCTGAACCGGAAGATGACGCTATGAGAGGTGAGAAACAATTGCGCAAAAATTGGCGAAACTGTTTCATAATTTCGAACAAATGCAACTCGCCATTGTCTCGTCATATGAGACAGTCATGTCAAAACTTCGGGAATTATCCCGACAGCGTGAAAGGCTTAGGGTTCAGGCCGTCAACGCTTTTCGGGAGTTTTCCAATGTCCAACATTCTCGCCATTCACAGCAGTCTTTCCGGCGCTCGTTCGGTTTCGGGCCGCCTGGTCGATGAAACCATCGCCGCTTTGCGTCAGGCCGAGCCGAACAGCCGGGTCGTCGTGCGCGATCTCGGCGCCGCCCCCGTTCCGCATCTCGACGGCGAGGCCATTTCCGGCATTCGCGGCGAGCCCGGCGACGAGGCGCAGGTCGCCGCCCGCGCGCTCTCGGAAGAACTGGTGAAAGAACTCAAGGCCGCCGACGTTCTGGTGATCGGCGCGCCGATGTATAATTTCGGCATTCCGTCCTCGCTCAAGGCCTGGTTCGATTACGTGCTCCATCCCGGCGTCACCTTCAACTATGGCGAGGGCGGTCCGAAGGGCCTGCTGACGGGCAAGCGCGCCATCGTTATTCTCAGCCGCGGCGGCTTCTTTTCGGATGGTCCGGCCAAAGCGATGGATTCGCAGGAGCCGCATCTGCGCACGCTGCTCTGGTTCATGGGCATCACCGACGTCACTTTCGTGCTGGCCGAACGTCTCGCTCTGGGCGAGCAGGCTTCCGCCGCGGCCTTGACCTCGGCGGCGAGCCAGATCGTGCAGGCGGTTGAAACGCTGAAGGCGGCGGCCTGAGCCGCCCCGCTAACCGGAAAGAGGGAGGAAGCGATGGGCTTGCTGGTGGAAGGACGCTGGCGCGACCAATGGTATGACACCGCCTCGACGGGCGGCGCCTTCCAGCGGCCGGCGACGCAGTTTCGCTCGAAAATCACGGCGGACGGCCCGTTCACGCCGGATCCCAGCCGCTATCATCTCTATGTGTCCTGGGCCTGTCCCTGGGCGCATCGCACGCTGATCTACCGCAAGCTCAAGGGGCTCGAAGATACGATCGGCGTGACCTATGTCGAGCCGCTGATGCTTGAAAACGGTTGGACCCTGGCTGAGGGCGCCGATCCGGTGAACGGCGCGCGTTTCCTGTGGCAGGTCTACGCCAAGGCCGAGCCGTCCTATACTGGCCGCGTGTCGGTCCCGGTGTTGTGGGACCGCGAGAAACAGACCATCGTCAATAATGAGTCCGCCGAGATCATTCGGATGCTGGACGCCTGGCCCGGCGCGCGCGGCCCGTTGCTGCAGCCGCCGGAACTGGCCGGCGAGATCGACGCGCTCAACGACATGATCTATCCCGCCATCAACAACGGGGTCTATCGCGCCGGCTTCGCCACCAGCCAGGCCGCCTATGAGGAAGCCTTCGATCAGCTTTTTTCGGCGCTCGACACGCTCGAGGAACGCCTGAAGAGCAGCGCCTTTCTGCTTGGCGACAGGCCGACCGAGGCAGACTGGCGGCTGTTCACGACCTTGATCCGCTTCGACGCGGTCTATGTCGGCCATTTCAAATGCAACCTGCGGCGCATCGCCGATTATCCCGAATTATGGGATTTTACGCGCGCGCTCTATCAGGCGACCGGAATCGCCGAGACGGTGCGGCTCGACCAGATCAAGACGCATTATTACGGCAGCCACCGGACGATCAATCCGACCGGGATCATTCCCAAAGGGCCGGATCTTGACTTGGCTGCGCCGACGCGGCGTCGCGCCGGCTAAAGCGGCAGGTCGCGGTCCCAATAAGGCTCCTTGCCGATCGCCTTGGCGAGGTGCTCAACAAAGCTGCGCACTTTCAGGACGTCCACACGGCCCGGCGGCATGACGGCAAATAGGGATGGTTCGACGGCGCTCCAGTCGCGCAGCAGGGGCCGCAGCGCGCCCGAACGCAGAGCCTCATGCGCGATGAAGGTCGGCGCGAGCATGATCCCCAATCCGTCGACCGCCGCCTGAACGAGCACGTCGCCATTATTGCTGTGCAGCCGGCCGCCGATGCGAATGTCGGCGTTCTGTCCGTCGCGGGTAAAACACCAGAGGTTCTGCCGCGCCAGATAATCGTAAACGAGGCAATCGTGGGTCGTCAGGTCCTGCGGACGGTCCGGCTCGCCCCGCCGTTCGAGATAGGCCGGCGCGGCGCAGATCACCATCCGGGCCGGCGCGAGGCGGCGCGCGGTGAGGCTGGAATCGCTCAAGTTTCGGATGCGGATCGCGACGTCATAGCCCTCATCGACCAGATTGACGACGCGATCGTCGAGCGTCAGCTCGACACTGACCTCGGGGCATTCCAGCAAAAAGGCGTCGACGATCCGGCCGAGATGCAGCACGCCGAACGACATGGGCGCGTTGACCCGCAACACGCCGCGCGGCACGGCCGCCGCCGAGCGAATGTCCTGCTCGGCGCTTTCGAGCAGGCCGAACATGGTCTCCGCCGTCGCCAGCAGGGTGCGGCCGGCCTCTGTCAGGCTCATGGAGCGGGTGGTGCGGTTGATGAGCTTGACGCCGAGTTCGGCTTCGAGATCGGCGACGCGCTTGCTGGCGTTGGCGCGGGAAATGCCGAGTTTGTCGGAGGCGCGCGCGAAATTGCCGAGCGTCGCTATGGTCACGAAGGTCCGCAGGGCGTCGAGGTCGCGTATCACATTGGCCTCCGCGGCGGACCGGAACGGGGATGGTTCTCTCAGGGTTAAACCGGCCGCCCGGCATCGGCAAGGCGACGCGCGGGAGGCAGGCGGAGCGGCGCAATTGGAACGTCGCTGACCGAACGGCGGAAAGCGCGCCTTAATGTAAAATTTCCGCCCGGAGAGTAATTGACCTTGCGGCATGATGAAGAATCACGTTCACATGCTTCTGATTCTGGCAGTCCGTCTGGCTGGAGATACAGCGCGAGGCGTATGACCGCGCGATAAGCGCGGTTCGACAAACCTAAGCGATTCGGCGAGGGCGAGCGGATTGGGAGTTTGCGATGGCGACGAAGACTTGGGTCGGCGGTACCGGAAACAATAAATGGTCGAACAAAAACAACTGGAATCCTGCATCCGCGCCTGGTTCGTCTGACGACATCTATATCAATTCGGGAACGAGCGCGCTGACGGTGGCGCTCGATACGAGTTCGAGCGTGAATTCCCTTCATGTCGGAGGTGGCTCCGGGGCCGCCGTGACGCTCGAAATCGACTCCGGCAATACGCTGACCACGACCGGCGCGATCACACTGGACGCCAGCAATAATGGCGCGGCGCCGTCGATCGACGGCGTGGGGCTGATCACAGCCGGCGGCGGCTTCGCCATTTCGGGTTCGGCCTCTCCACTCATCGCAGCGGGGACGTCCACGACGGCCGGAACGCTCGAACTTTCCGGGACGATTGACGGCAATATCACGCTGGGCTTCGCCAATGCGTCGGCGACGTTGAAACTCGATAGCACATCGACGCTCTACAAGCCGATTTCGTTCAGTTCCGCGACGCAGACTTTGGAAATCGGCGCCAGCGCCAACGTCAAGCTGAGCGCCTCCGGCGCTCAAACCCTCACGACCGGCACGATCCAGTTGGATGGCGGGACGTTGAACGCGGCGTCCGGGCTGACGCTCGGCGCGAGCGGAAAAGTCACGGGGCAGGGCACCCTGTCCTCGCCGTCGGTGATCGGCGGCACGGGCACGATAACGGCGACCGGCGGCGCGCTGACTGTGACCAGCGGGCTGGGGAGCACGGCCCTTGTTATTGGGGACGGCTACCAGCTTTACCTGACAGCCGCAAATTCGATCGGCTCATCCTCGGGCGCCTCGCCGACGTTGACCTTTCAGGGCGGCAACGGCGGTCTGTTCCAGGCGATCAATTCAGGTATTTACAATTTCTATCTGGGGACGATCAGCGGTTTTTCCGGGACTGACCTCATCAAGATCCAGGCCATCGGCGCTGGCGACAAGCTGACGTGGAATGGCGACAAGACGATCACGATCTCGAACGGGTCGTCGACGGAGATCTTCACCTTCGACTCCAGCGCGACGGCTAGTCAGGTCAAGCTGACACAGACGACCATTGGCGCCACGACGGTCGACGTTCTGAGCATCATCTGCTTCATGGCGGGCACGATGATTCGCACGCCGGAGGGCGAGGCTTCGATCGAAACCCTGAAACGCGGCGACCTCGTCCTGACGGTCGACGGCGCGGCCAAGCCCGTCGGCTGGATGGGCCGGCAGACGATTTCCGTTCGTTTCGCCGATCCCACACGCAGCTTCCCGATCCGGATCAGGGCCGGCGCGCTGGCCGACAATGTCCCGTCGCGCGACCTCCTTGTCTCTCCGGACCATGCTCTGCTGATCCACGGCGTCCTCGTCCATGCCGGCGCGCTCGTCAACGAGCTCTCGATCACGCGCGAGACCCAGGTTCCGGACAGCTTCGTCTATTATCATGTCGAGTTGGACGATCATTCCCTGATCCTGGCCGAAAACGTTCCGGCCGAGACCTTTGTCGACAATGTGGAGCGCCTGCATTTCGACAATTGGGGCGAACATGAAGCGCTCTATCCCGGCGGACGGGCGATTGCGGAAATGCCGTTTCCGCGCGTGCGGTCGCGGCGCCAGTTGCCGGAAGCGATCGCCAGCGCCCTGCTCGAACGCGCGCGGCTGATCGGTTTGGACCAGCGCGACGTCGCCTGACAGGCGATTTTTGGCGAGGATGACGGCGGCCCGGCGGGCCGCCGTTTCCTTTTGAGCGTTCGCGAATTGCCGCCGAATGGCGCATCGTCGCGATTTTTATTGACCAGGAAATTTTCCGCATATAGTTTCCTAGTCAATAAATTGGAGACGGTGCAGCGGACAGAAGGGCCGTTCGGTCTGGAGGGCAGTCTCAGCTACTCGATGCGGCTGGTCTCAAATCACGTTTCGAACGCCCCCGCGCGCAAGCCCGGGGGCGAGCGTCACACGCGCTCAATGGTCCTTCCGAGGGCGCGTTGCTGCGCCGAATGCGAAACAACCTGCATCCGATCGGAAAGGGAAACGCTATGGACGCCGAACAGCAAAACGTAGCCCGCGCCTGCATGGCCGCCGCCTATGACAGCTCGCTGGACTTTCCCTCCATCGTGGGCGCGCTGGCCAAAGCCGGCTTCGAGGGCTACGCGGTCGACTACCGGCGCGCGGCGCACATCTATTATCTGCCCGATGGCGACAGCATTGAAATAACGACGCCCCGATCCGGCGGCGCGGTCGCGGCGCGTTTCGACGCGGCGGCCGTCAAGGCGGCAATCGGCGAGGCGCAGGCCAATGCGCCCGGCTACAGCTATCGCGGCTTCTGCGAGAAGGTGAAGGCGGCGGGCTGCGCCGGCTATATCGTCTCTTTCCTCGGCCGGCGCGTGCTTTATTTCGGCCGCGCCGCCGAAACCCACGTCGAGTTCTTTCCCGAGGATTGATCCCCGGCGCGGCCGGCGGGATCGGGCCGAGTTGATTTCGGCGCCGCGATGGCGTCCTTATAGGCGTCTTGGCAAGACCGCGGCCCGTGGCGCGTGTCCGGGAGGCGCGATGTTCGCGCGGCGGGCTCCGCGTCAATTGTTGAAAATGGACCCTTTTGCATGGGCTTTATAATCGATATTGCAAATAACATTAGTGCGTTGCCCAGTGGATATCAGGCAGCGATCAATACGGCCATTAATTTCTTCGAGACCAATATTACGAATAATCTGACGCTTCATCTGACATTTGATTGGGGCGCGCTCTCAGCGGGAGAAGTGGGTCAAAACAGCACCTATTATTTCGGTTACAACTATTCCCAGGTCTATGATGCGCTGCAGCGCGTCGCCGCCGCCCCCGGCGCGTCCGCGGTCCAGCAGGCCTCCGCCAATCTGCTCAAGACGAATTACCCGACCGATCCGACCAATGGCGGTCAGTTCCTGATCTCCTCGGCCGACGCCCGGGCGCTCGGCCTGATGTCGAACGAGCTGCCGTCGGATTCCACCATCACGCTCAATATGAATGACGCTTTCACCTGGTCGCAGTCCGGCGACATCGCGGCGCAAACCTATGACGCCGTCGCGGTGATCGAGCATGAGATTTCGGAGGCGATGGGCCGCGCCGCCTTTCTTGGCGCGCTCAAGCCCGATCTGCTCAACACCGCCGGCGGCAAACTGCCGTCCTATAACATTCTCGACATGTTTCATTATGCGGCGGCCGGCAACGCCAGCAACGCCGCCTATGGCGCCGCGACCGGCGCGCTCGAAGAGCCTTTCGTCGCCGGCTATAACGCCAACGTCCAGACCTATTTCTCCTACAATGGGGCGACCGTCACGCTGCCGTTCGGGTCGCCGTCGGCGGTCGCCGCGGGCTATGACGCGGGCGACTGGAACAGTACGGTGGTCGGCGACGCGTTCGGATATGCGAATGCCGGCGTGATGGGCGTCGTCTCGCCGACCGATCTGCAGACGCTCAATATTCTGGGCTATTCGGAGCCGGCCTGTTTTTGCGCCGGAACCCGGATCGCCGTCCCGCATGGCGAGATCGCGGTGGAGAACCTGCAGCGCGGCGATCTGGCGCTGACCCATGATGGGCGTGCGGTTCCGGTGTGCTGGGTCGGCGTGCGCAAGGTCGCGCGGCGCTTCATCGATCCGCTGCGCGCCATGCCGATCCGCGTGCGGGCGGGCGCCTTGGCCGACCACGCGCCGCGCCGCGACCTGCTGCTTTCGCCCGATCACGCGCTCTTCGTCGCGGGCGTTCTCGTCCACGCGAGCGCGCTGGTCAACGGAACGTCGATCGTCCGCGAGACGATGACGCCGGAGGTCTTCGTCTATTATCATGTCGAAACCGAGGATCATGCGCTGATCCTGGCCGAGAACACGCCGGCCGAGACTTTCGTGGACAATGTCGAGCGCATGAAATTCGACAATTGGGCGGAGCATCAGGCGCTTTATCCAGACGGGCGTCCGGTGCCGGAAATGTCCTATCCGCGCGCCAAGGCGCGGCGCCAGGTGCCGGCGGCGATTCGCGCCGCGCTCGACCGCCGCGCGCGCCTGATCGGCGCCGCCAAGACCGAGGTGGCCTGAGGCGCTTCGGCCGCCGTGGCTGACGAATTCCTGGAACGCCTTGTCTTCGTGCTGGCGCCGCGCCGCCTTGTTCTTTTTCAAGCTTTATCTTGCGTGGGGTCGTTCGCGCGGCCGCGTCAAGGGCTGGTCCCGCTATTCACAGCATTTGCCGCGAAAAGCCGGCCCCGGCGGTGGGCGGCCGGCGCGAGCGGCCGAGGCGCGCCCGGTTTACGCGACGCGAAGCGTGAACCATAGTGCGCCGCGCGCTGTCGCGAGATCGTTCCGCGCCGGAGCGGACGACCGGTTTCGTCGCGGCGCGAAAAGTCACGGCCGAGGTGATGTCATGGCGCAATCCAGGCTTTTTTCTCCCTTCCAGGTCGGCGGCCTGAAACTCGACAACCGCATCGTGATCGCGCCGATGTGCCAATATTCCGCCGCCGACGGCTGCATGACGGATTGGCACCAGCATCATTACGGCCAGCTCGCCTTGTCCGGCGCCGGCCTGCTGACCATCGAGGCGACCGCTGTGGCGCCGGAAGGCCGCATCACCTTTCGCGACGTCGGCCTCTATTCCGACGCCAATGAAGTCGCCATGGCCTCGGTGCTCGACAGCATCCGGCAGTGGTCCTCCATCCCCATCGCGGTCCAGCTCGCCCATGCCGGCCGCAAGGCCTCGTGCGACCTGCCCTGGAAGGGCGGCGCGCAGATCGCGCCGGAATCGCCACAGGGCTGGCGCACGGTCGCGCCCTCCGCGTTTGGCTTCGCGGCGGCCGACGCGGCGCCGGCCGCTCTGGACCGCCAGGACATGACCCGCGTTCTCGACGCTTTTGTCGCCGCCGCGCGCCGCGCGGCGCGGCTGGGCGTCGACGCCGTGCAATTGCATGGCGCGCATGGCTATCTGCTGCATCAATTCCTGTCGCCGCTATCCAACCAACGCGACGATTGCTATGGCGGCGCGCTGGAAAATCGCATGCGCTTTCCGCTGGAGGTGTTCGACGCCGTCCGCGCCGCCTTCCCGGCCGACCGCGCGGTGACCATGCGCGTGTCCGGCACGGACTGGATCGAGGGCGGCTGGACCATCGAGGAGACCTGCGTCTTCGCGAAGGAGCTGGAGAAGCGCGGCTGCGGCGCCATCCATGTGTCGAGCGGCGGCCTGCTGCCGGCCAATATTCCCGTCGGCCCGGATTATCAGGTTCCGCTCGCGCGGCAGGTCAAGGCGGCGGTCGCCATGCCGGTCGTTGCGGTCGGCCTCATCACCGAATTCGATCAGGCCGAGGCGATCCTCGCCGCCGGCGACGCCGATCTGATCGCGCTCGCCCGCGCCATGCTCTACAACCCGCGCTGGCCCTGGCACGCCGCCGCCCATTTCGGCGATCGCGTGCGCGTCCCGAGCCAATATCTCCGCAGCCAGCCGCATCAGTTCAAGGATCTGTTCGTGGCAGACCGCGCCGGCTAAGGCGAATCATCCAACAGCTCCGTCCTTAGCGGGATAGCGTCGGCGCGAGCCCAGCTATGCGTTGGGCCAAGGGCTGCCTTGCGAAAAACATATTGTCTATAAAAATAATGGATATTATCATCAATTAGATGGCCGCCGTCTTTACGCGCGGCGCGCGGACGTCTGTCGCGAAGGCAAGGCGAGTGGAGTCCGTTGCTTTTCCCGCAAGGGCCGGCGGCTCGCGTCGCCGCCAAAAGGATAGTCTCATGACCGATCGCAAAAACACCGAAGCCGGATCGCGCCGCTCGTTTCTGCTCGCAGCCGCGAGCGTCGGCGCCGCCGCGCCGCTGGGCCTGGTCGCCTCCAAAGTGTTCGCGACGCCGAAAATCATCGTTCCCGGCCTCGACAATCCGCCGATCTGCCGCACGGCGGCGGGTGACGCCGCCGCGGCGGCCGGCCCGCTGAAAAAGGTCACCTTCGCCTGGAATTCCGGCGCGCCCTGTCTCGTCGGCGTCACGGTGGCCAAGGAGAAGGGCTTTTTCGCCCAGAATGGCCTCGACGTCGAATTGATCAATTACGCCGGATCGACCGACCAATTGCTCGAAACGCTCGCCACTGGCAAGGCCGATGCGGCGGGAGGCATGGCCTTGCGCTGGCTCAAGCCGATGGAGCAGGGCTTCGACGTCAAGATCATCGCCAGCACCCATGGCGGCTGCCTGCGCCTGCTGGCGCCGACCAATTCCGACATCAAGACGCTGAAGGATCTCAAGGGCAAGACCATCGCGGTCAGCGACATGAATTCGCCGGGCAAGAATTTCTTCTCGATCCGGCTGAAGAAGGCCGGCCTCGATCCGAACACGGATGTCGAGTTCAAGCAGTTCCCGGCCCCGCTGCTGCGCGTTTCGGTGGAAAAGGGCGAGGCCCATGCGCTGGCCGACCAGGATCCGCTGACCTTCCTGTACCAGAAGGACGGCGCCTTCCGCGAAGTGTCCAGCAATCTTGCCGACGAATACGCCAACCGCGCCTGCTGCATCGTCGGCGTGCGCGGCAGCCTGATCCGCGACGACAAGCCGACCGCCGCGGCCATCGCGCGCGCCTTGCTGCAGGCGGCGGAATTCGTGGCCAATCATCCCGAGGAAGCCGCCGCGACTTATGCGCCCTATGGGCCGGGCAAGGTCGAACTCGCCGATCTGGTGGCGCTGGCCAAATATCATACCCATCATCATCATCCCGTCGGCGCCGATCTGAAGAAGGAGCTGGCGGAATATGCCGAGGAGCTGAAGCTGATTTCGATCTTCAAGCCGTCGACCGATCCGACCAAATTTGCCGAGCGCATCTACGCCGACGTGCTGAGCTGAGATCGTCATGTCGGTTGCTTCCCTCGACGCCGCGGGCGGCGGAGCGCGCGAAGCCGCGTCCGGCGCCCGGATTTCGCGCGCAGCGCTCGGCCAGGGCGCGCTTGCCGGCGCGGCCGGCGCGGCCTGGCTGGGTTTCGCCGTCCTGACTCTGCGCTGGCCAGATGTCGGCGAATGGGGCCGGGGCCCGGAACTGGCATGGGCGGCCGCGGCTTTCGGCGCGGCGCTGGTCGCCGCCGGCCTATTCGGTTTTCTCGCGCCGGCCGTCGCGAAACGCCTGCGGCGCTCGACACCCTGGTTCCTCGCTCTTGGCCTGTTCTTTACGCTCTGGCAGGCGACCACCGCGAAATGGGCGGTGCTGCCGCAGCCCTTCTTTCCGCCGCCGCACGCCTTGCTCGAAGTCTTCCTCGATGACTGGCCCAAGCTCGGCGAGGGCGTGGTGGCCTCGATCAAGCTGGAATTGCTCGGCTTCCTCGCCGGGGCGGGTGCCGGCTTCACCATTGGCGTGCTGCTCGGCGTCTCGAAGGGCTTCGGCTATTGGGCCCATCCGCTGATGCGCCTGATCGGGCCGCTGCCGTCGATCGCCTGGCTGCCGATCGCCTTTTTCGCCTTTCCGTCGAGCTGGAGCGCGTCGATCTTCCTGATCGGGCTCACCACGGCCTTTCCGGTGGCGATCCTGACCTGGTCCGGCGTCGCGGGCGTCAATCCGGCTTATTACGACGTGGCGCGCACGCTCGGCGCCAGCCGCGCCTTCCTGATCTTCAAGGTGGCGATCCCCGCCGCGCTGCCCCATGTCTTCGTCGGCCTGTTCATGGGCCTCGGCGCGTCATTCGCGGTGCTGGTCACGGCGGAAATGATGGGCGTCAAGGCCGGCCTCGGCTTCTATCTGCAATGGGCGCAGGGCTGGGCGGCCTATGCCAATATGTATGCGGCGCTGCTGGTCATGTCGCTGATGTGCTCCGGTTTCGTCACTATCCTGTTCCGGCTGCGCGACCGCTTGCTCTCCTATCAGAAGGGCGACGTGCAATGGTAAGCGCCGCACTGCAAGCCACTCCCGCCCCGGCGGGCGTGGACATCGCCATCGAGGATGTGTCGCATCGCTTCGATCTCGAAGGCGCGCCGCTGCCGGTGCTCGATCACGTCAGCCTGACGGCGGGGCGCGGCGAATTCGTCGCGCTGCTCGGGCCGTCGGGCTGCGGCAAATCCACCTTGCTGCGGCTGGTCGCCGGGCTGGAGCCGCCAAGCGATGGCGAGGTCCTGGCCGATGGCCGCCGCATTACCGGGCCCGATCCGTCTCGCGTGGTGGTGTTCCAGGATCCGACTTTGTTCCCCTGGCGCAATGTCCGCGACAATGTCGCTCTGGGCCCGGAGGCGCAGGGCCTGTTGAAGACGCGCGGCGCGCGGATCGACGAAACCTTGCGGCTGGTCGGGTTGGACGGCTTCGCCAAGGCTTTTCCGCATCAATTGTCGGGCGGCATGGCGCAGCGCGTCGCTTTGGCGCGGGCTTTGGTCAATGAGCCCGACCTGCTCATTCTGGACGAGCCGCTCGGCAAACTCGATTCGTTGACGCGGCTCTCGATGCAGGGCGAGATCGTCAACCTGTGGCGCCGCGCGGGCTTCACCGTCCTGCTCGTCACCCATGACGTCGAGGAAGCCTTGCTGATGGCGACGCGGGTCATCGTGTTCAGCCCGCGCCCGGCCTCGATCAAGGCTGACATCGCCATCGACAAGCCCTATCCTCGCCATCGCGACGACCCGGACCTCGTGGCCCGCCGTCGCGAGATCCTGACCCTGCTTGGCCTCGACGCCTCCTGGTAGGCGTTTCCCGGTAGGCCGGCCCAAGGACGATTCCGATGACCAGCAAATTGATTTCGCTCGGCGAAGCGGCCCGCCGCTTCGCCTGGGACGGCATGCAATATGCGAGCGGCGCCGCTTTGCCGGTGGGCTCCGACGCCATCGTGTTCGGCCGCGAATTGCTGCGGCAGAAGCGCAAGGATCTGCACGCCGTTTTCCATTGCAACAGCCAGCAGCTCAACCTGCTCGCCGCCGCCGGCGCCGTGAGCAAGGCCGAATGCGGCTTTTCCGCGCTGGAAGTGTTCGGCTTCGCCAATGGCCTGCGCCGCGCGGTGGAGAGCGGCCGGCTGGCGCTGGAGGATTATTCCAATCTCGCCATGGCGCAGCGTTTTCTTGGCGGCGCGCTGAACTGGCCCTTCGTGCCGGCCACGGTGAATATCGGCTCGGACATGCAATATCGCAGCGCCTTCGCGCCGGACGATTTTCCCGCCCGCGCGAAAATCCCCGAAGTGGTCGATCCCTTCACCGGACGGACCATCGGCGCTTTCAGCCCGCTCAAGCCCGATCTCGCCGCGATCCATGTGACCTTGGCCGATCCTTTGGGCAACGCCATTCTGATCGGCACGGAATGGAGCCGCTATGAATTGTCGCGCGCGGCGAAAAAGGTCGTGCTGATCGCCGACGCCATCGCGGACACCGCCTGTATGCGGCAATTTCCCAATCTGGTCCGTATTCCCGACGTCATTGTCGAGGCTGTCGTCCATTGGCCGTTCGCCGCCTGGCCGCAAGGCTCGCCTGGCGTCTATGACATTGACGAGGACCATATGGTCTTCATGAACAAGGCCCTCGCCACCGAGGAGGGGACGCAGGCCTATCTCCGCGATTTCGTCGAGAGCTATGATGGCGTGGAGTCCTATCTCGACCTGATCGGACGCGACAAGGTCAAAGCCCTGTCAGAGAGCAGCACCAGCTTCCTGCTCGATCCCTATCGCCGCTGGATCCTGCCGCCGGACGAGGTCGCGAGCCTCGCGCAAACGGAGATCGCGGCATGAGCGCGGCCCTCGACTATACCCGCCAGGAAATGATGGCGATCGCCACCGGCCGCGAGATTCGCGACGGCGAATTGGCGATTTTCGGCGTCGGCCTCTCCATGCTCGCCGGCTTTTTCGCCCAGGCCAACCACGCGCCCAATCTGCGCAGCATGACGGAAGGCGGCGTCTATGGCGCGACGCCGGTCGGCGGTCTGCCCTGGGGCATCGAATGCAACCGCATTTCCTCCAATGCGACCAGTTTCACTTCGGCGCTCGACGCGCTTGGCTTTCTGGTCGCCTCGGGCCGATGCGATGTCGGCGTGATCGGCGCGGCGCAGGTCGACAAATATGGCAATGTCAACACGACCGGCATCTGGGACGGCGAGATCGGCCCGCATTACCGCCCGCCGAAAACCCGCCTGCCGGGGGCCGGCGGCGCCAATGACATCGCCTGCGGCGCCAAGCGGTTCATCATCATGGCGGCGCATGAGCCGAAACGCTTCGCCGAAAAAGTGACCTATATTTCCTCGCCCGGCTATCTCGACGGCGGCGACGCCCGCGCGCGTCACGGCTTTATCGGCGGCGGCCCCTCGGCGATCGTCACCACGCTCGGCGTGCTGCGTCCCGACCCGGAGACGAAGGAATTCCTGCTCGACGGCTGGTTCGCTTTTTCCAGCGTCGAGGAGATCAAGGCCAATACCGGCTGGGACCTGAAACTGGCCCCCGGCGCGCGGGTCATCCCCGAACCGAGCGCGGAAGAATTGGCCAATTTGCGCAAAGTCGATCAGACTGGGGCGTTGCGCAAGAAATAGCACGCCCCGCTACAGCATGGAGACGGACATGACCGAGGAGCCCTTCCTCATCCGCGCCGACGACGAGGGCGTCGTTACGCTTATTCTCAACCGGCCGAAATCGCGCAACGGCCTTTCGCTCGATATGTTGCGCGCTTTGCGCGCCGCGCTCGCCGAGATCGAGGCGGACGCCAATGCGCGCGTCGTGATTCTCGCCGGCGGCGGTCCGGCCTTCTGCGCCGGCCACGACCTGAAGGAATTGCGCGGCCGCAATTACGATCCGTCCTATGTGGACGAACTGTTCGCGCTTTGCGCCGAGGTCATGCAGGCCATAGTGACTTTGTCCAAGCCGGTGATCGCGCGGGTTCATGGCGTCGCGACCGCGGCGGGCGCGCAGCTTGTCGCCAGCGCCGATCTCGCCTTCGCCGCCGCCGACGCCCGCTTCGCCACGCCGGGCGTCAATATCGGCCTGTTCTGCTCGACGCCGATGGTGGCTTTGTCGCGCAATGTCGCGCCGAAACACGCCATGCAGATGCTGCTGTCCGGCGATCTGATCGACGCCCCGGCCGCCTTGCGCTTCGGGCTGGTCAATGAACTGGTTCCGGCCGAGGCGCTGGAGGCGCACACCCTGGCTTTCGCGAAAAAGATCGCCTCGAAATCGCCGCTGACGCTGGCCATCGGCAAGAAGGCGTTTTATCGCCAGGCCGAACTGCCGCTCGCCGAGGCCTATGCCTATACCCGCGAGGTGATGGCCGAAAATCTCAAGGCGCAGGACGCGCGCGAGGGCATAGGCGCCTTCCTCGACAAGCGCGCCCCGGTCTGGACCGGCCGCTGAAATGTCCGATCTGGTTTACCCGGACGCCCTGGTCGCCCGAATCCTGCGTTCGGTGAAGGTCATCGCCATGGTCGGCGCCAGCACCAACTGGAACCGGCCCAGCTATTTCGTCATGAAATATCTGCAGGGCAAGGGCTATCGGGTGATCCCGGTGAATCCCGGGGCGGCCGGGCAGGTCCTGCTCGGCGAGAGGGTTCGCGCCAGCCTGTCCGAGATCGGCGAGCCGGTCGACATGGTCGATATTTTCCGCCGCTCGGACTCGGTCGGGCCGGTTGTCGACGAGGCTGTCGCCATCGGCGCCAAGGTCGTCTGGATGCAATTGGGCGTCCGCAATGACGAGGCCGCCGCCAAGGCGCAGGCGGCGGGGCTCGCGGTCATCATGGACCGCTGCCCCAAGATCGAATTCGGCCGGCTCGGCGGCGAATTGTCATGGTCCGGCGTCGATTCCGGCATTGTCTCGGCGAAACGTCGGCAGGCGCCGAAACCGGCTGTCGAAAAGCCCTCGCGCGCGCCGGAGCCGACGCGGCAGGAATTCGGCTTCGAGACGCGCGCCATCCACGCCGGCGCGGCGCCCGATCCGACGACCGGCGCGCGGATCACGCCGATCTACCAGACCGCCTCCTATGTGTTCGAGGACGCCGAACAGGCCGCCGCGCTGTTCAACATGCACAGTTTCGGCCATGTCTATAGCCGGCTGTCCAATCCGACCGTCTCGGTGCTGGAGGAGCGCGTCGCCAATCTCGAAGGCGGCCGCGCGGCGGTGGCGGCGGCCTCGGGCCATGCCGCGCAATTCCTGACCTTCTTCACTTTGCTGGAGCCGGGCGACGAATTCATCGCCTCGCGCAATCTCTATGGCGGCTCGCTCACCCAATTCGGC
>NZ_JAYSBG010000040.1:0-16943 GCF_041915505.1 Rhodoblastus sp.
TCGCGTGATCTCGATCTCTGGGCCTATCAGCGCGGTGTCGTCCTCGACTTCTCGCGGCCAGGCAAGCCGACTGACAACGCCTTCATCGAGTCGTTCAACGGCAAGTTCCGGGCGGAGTGTTTGAACGCGCATTGGTTCATGAGCCTTGCCGACGCGCGCGAAAAAGTGGAGGCTTGGCGTAGAGACTATAACGAGCTACGATCGCATAGCGCCATCGGCAACAAGCCGCCGATATCGCTCCTCATTCGGCCACCGGACAGCAGCCCGCGGTGACCCGAACATCCCCTGGAATCGGCCAGCAAGCCGGTCCAACGTCGGGGGCAGGCTCAGCTCGGGCCAGAGCTTACTTCAAAACGGATAAGCCTCAGGGGGCAACGTCAGCGGCCATTCCCAAATGATGCTCCATGTCCTGAAGGCAATCCGCCCTTGCAGGCCAATGGAGCAGCTTGCAAGCTGTAGCGGTCGATATTTTCATCAGCCGTTGTCATTGTCGTTCTCCCAAATTCCCTCAAAAAATTCGACAGTTTCACGGATTTCTGTACATAGAGTTGTCGCCATCCAGTAGATCGCTATCGCTTCTCTCTCGCGCACGATGACGTAGTCGTCCTTAGCCGCCCTCGAAATGTCGCCGTTCATCAAGGTTTCGACGACGTGGGCCATGTTTTCCACTTCGGTGAGTTTATTGCTGAGCTCGGTAAACGTGGCCCGGAAGGCCTCAGGAATGCGGGTCATCATCGCCTCCGTCAGACCAGGAACGAGCGCATGAACGCGTCGAACTGATAGTGCTGCGGATCGCCGCGTTCGAAATGCTGGGCGAGATAGGCGGCCTTGGTGCGACCATCCTCCAGAGTCTTGACGGGGAAGGCCAGAAGCTCGTCCATCAGGGCGTCTTCCACCTTGTTGAGCCGCTCGTATTTCCCCGCGGCGGCGGCAAAGGCCGGGTCGCCTTCCTCGATGAAATCCGCGAAGCCGCAGGCGTCATTGAATTCCGCATAGGCGACGCGGTGACGCTCGATCAGCGCGGAGAGCGGGGATTCCTCGGCCGCAGCCTTACGCAGGGATATCAGAACCGCAGCAGCCGGCCCGGAGGCCAGGAACAGGCGGCGAGAAGGCAAGCCGGTAGCGCTTGCCGAAACGGTGGTTTTCGACACGGGGTTGCTCCCTCAGAGCGATTTGTGATACTTTTAGAACATAGCGCAATGTTCTAATTAGAATAAGAGGGAAAATGGCGACCGCCGCGCAATTGCGTGCCGCAAGGGCTCTCATCGGAATTTCGCAGCCTCAACTCGCGGAGCGGTGCGGCTCGTCAACCATGACGATCAAGAGGGCAGAGGGGGCTGGAGTCCCGACGCCGTCGCTCGAAACAATCGGGAAGATCAAAGCGGCGCTTGAAGCTGGCGGCGTCGTTTTCATGGATGCGGGATCGACCCGCGAGGGCGGCCCCGGCGTTCGCCTCCGCGCCGGAATGTCCGCCGAAACGATCGCACTCGACGACCTGAACGCGTCGAATGACGAATGATCACAGCGGCGTCGAGTTCATCTCGGAGAATGGCGGCGGGGCGAGCGTGAGGTTGAGGCAGCCGTGATAGAGGACCACTTGCAATGAGACAGGCTCGCAAAGTGATGCGTTTTCCTAAAACCGCGACTTCGGTTGAACAATGGATGCGCGTCGCTGGCTGGATCGGGCTTGGCCTAATTCTCATCGTCTCCCTTGTTCCGGGCCCCGAACGCCCCCACACCGGCTTATCCGGCCAGATGGAGCACACCATAGCCTATTTGATGACGGCTACCGCATATAGTTGGAGTTCCTCGCGCCTGCAGGAGCGTTTGGCATGGCTCGCCTTCCTCTCGGCCGTCAGCGGGGGGCTTGAAGTTTGTCAACTCGTCATCCCCGGACGAAACGGTCAAGTCATCGACTGGGCTGCAAGCTCCTTCGGCGCGAGTATCGGAACGATCTTGGGCTGGCTTGCTCGCACCATCGTCAGTCAGGCAGGTGAACGACGTTTGTCCGGTTGATCCGCTCGCGGCGCCTAGGGCCTCACCTCGAGCGGCGGCGCGCTCCACCGTGCGACGGTCCTTCCCCGTGGTGCCGGCGGTATTTTCTGCGAACGACAAATTGTCGCTTGCATTGTGCGCATTCGGGGGATTTTTTCTGCATTCACCATGTTGGGCATCAATATTAATCTCTCATTGGCGGCCGTCGACAAATTCAACACTCGGCATCGCAAGCAAAGGTTGAATAGGTCGTGCAAATTGCAAACAAATTGGTAAATATTTAGAATTACTAAAAATATAAGACACCGAAGAAGCTTATAAAATTCAAATTCGCATCCAATCCCTTGAGGCGATTAACGATGTTTGCAACCTAGAAATTGCTAAATTTGTCTTAAATGTGATAGAAAAATCGACATTGGGTATACGAGTTATGAAGAAAGGCGATCAAGTGCCTGAGAATCACATTTCCCCCAGTCAGCCTTCCGAAAAATATGCGCGCGAACTCCTCACGATCTTGGCCGAGGAGTGCTGCGAGGTCGCGGTGCGTGTCAGCAAATCGCTCCGGTTTGGCCTGAAGGACGTCCAGCCCGGCCAAGAGCTTAACAACGCGCAGCGGCTCGCTCGCGAGGTCGGCGACGTCCAGGAAATCGTTCGGCGCCTGATCATGTACACCGGCACCCTCAGCGAGGACGAGATCACCGAGGGCATGATCCACAAGGCTGACCAGCTCGACAAATTCATGCAAACGAAGCTTGCGTCTTAATCGAACTCCGGACTTGTCGAGCGACGTGCCTTCAATCTGTTTCAGGTCAGAACCGAGAGCCTCACCGCGCGCGGCGGCGCGCTGAATGTTGCGCTCGGATTTTCCTGTCGCCTCAGACGTAGCCGCCGTGAAGCGGGCGGCATCCAAATCGCCATTTTGGCGACTTGCTCCTCGATCCCCGCCGTGCCTCGTCTCCGGATGCAATTGCTCGTAAATGAATTTGCGCCGGAAAATAGCGGATGCTTCCTGCGCGGGAGTCAGATTGCAACGGATCAGGTTTTCATCGATCTCGGCGAGTTCGGCGTGAAGGTCATCGAAGTCCAGAACTTCGCATCGCGCTCTTTGCCATCGGCTCCAACTGTTGGCATATGTACGCAGTTGAATTTCTGCTGTGTAGCGAACGATCAGCGCTTCCGATGTATCGCCCCAACTGGGTCGTCATCAACGACCCCGGGAAGAATCCGATAATCGAAGCGCCACGAGAAATTCCCGGGCGCGGCGTCGAGGAGCGTCTGGCGCCATTCGCCGAGACCGCGGAGCTTGTCGAGATAGTCCTCGCCGACCTGGCGGAGGCGCCATATCTGTCGGTCGCCCATGTTGCGCAGGGTTTCTCCCTCAATCGGAGGACCTCCTTTTTTCTCCCTTGCACGCGCGTTTTCGAGATCGTGCTCGAAATCCTCGAAGGCCTGGCGGCCGATCTCTTCCAGAGCGCGCTTATGGCCGGCGATCTCGTCGATCGGCGTGAGATCGCGTGGAATGTTGGCCCCCTGAGGGGCTGATTTCGCGTTGAAGATTGTCCCCCCGTTACGGCTTTCAGCGATTCTTCCGCCTTTGCGGAGGGGTCTGGGGATGATTGGCGTGGAGACGATCGCGCGGATCCGGTTCGAGCATTTCCAGAATGGCAAAGGGATCAAGCGGATCGCGCGAGAGCTTGGGATTGCGCGCGACGCAGTCCGCAAGGTTTTGCGCTCTGGCGCGACGGAGTTCGCTTACAAGGGCACGGTCCAGCCGCAGCGCAAGCTTGGCGACTGGGTGGAGACGCTGACGGCGATCCTTGAGGCGGAGGCCAGAGTTCCGCGACGCGAGCGGCGCTCGACTATCCGCTTATTCGAGGAACTACGCGGCCGAGGCTATGACGGAGCGCACGATAGCGTCCATCGGTTCGTCAAGAGTTGGCGCGCCGAACGCGCCCGAGCGCCGGCGCAGGCTTTCGTTCCTTTGCGCTTCGATCCGGGCGAAGCCTATCAATTTGATTGGAGCCATGAGGCGATCGAGCTTCACGGATTGCCGCTGACGGTAAAGCTGGCGCAGGTGCGGCTCGCCTACAGCCGCATGCCGTTTGTGCGCGCCTATTTCCGTGAGACGCAGGAGATGGTGTTTGACGCGCACGATCGCGCCTTCGCTTTTTATGGCGGCGTCTGTCGGCGCGGCATTTACGACAATATGCGCACTGCCGTGGAGGCCGTCTTCGTCGGCCGCGCCCGGGCCTATAACCGGCGCTTCCTCCAGCTTTGCTCGCATCACCTCGTCGAACCCGTCGCCTGCACGCCGGCCGCCGGCTGGGAGAAGGGTCAGGTCGAGAACCAGGTCGGCACAATGCGTGACGTGTTGTTCCGCCCGAAGCCGAAGGTGAAGTCGCTTGAGGAGTTGAACGCTTGGCTGGCCGAGCAATGCGTCGCCTACGCCAAGCGGATCAAGCATCCCGAGTTCAGGGACCGGACGATTTTCGAAGTGTTCGAGGAAGAGCGGCCGCGTCTCATGCCCTTCCTCGGTCCTTTCGCCGGGTTCATTGAGAAGCCGACGCGCGCGACGACGACATGCCTGATAGCCCATGATCGGAACAAATACAGCGTCGACGCCAGGGCGGCGGGGCGCGCCGTGCTGGTGCGCGTCTACGCCGACCGCATTGTGGCTCTCCTCGGCGAGGAGATCGTCGCGGATCATCCACGCAGCTTCAAACGCGATCAGGTCGTCTACGACCCCTGGCATTACCTGCCCGTGCTGATGCGCAAACCTGGCGCTCTCAGGAACGGCGCGCCGTTCAAGGACTGGGATTTGCCACCGCCGTTGTCGGCGATCCGGGACCGGCTTCGACGCCACGTTGATGGCGATCGCCAGTTCGTGACGATTCTCGGCCGCGTGCCGGAAGACGGCGTCGCCGCCGTGGCTGAAGCTTGCGCGGAAGCCTTGGAGGCCGGCGCCGCCAATGGCGACGTCGTCCTCGCAATCCTCGCCCGCAAACGGCAACCGCCGGCGCCGCCGAGCATCGCAACGCCCGAAGCGCTCAAGCTCAAGACCGAGCCGGTCGCCGACTGCGCTCGCTACGACAACCTGTGCAAAAGAAGGGAGGACGCGCCATGGAACGCCATCAGATCATCGACGCCATGACCGGATTGAAGCTTTACGGAATGCGCGCCAGTTTCGACGAGATCGCCGGCAAGGGACTGGCGCGGCGCGAAGAACTCTACCCGCTGCTCGGCAGCCTCATCCGCGCCGAACTGGCGCATCGCCAGTCCCGCTCGATCAACTACCGCATCAGCGGCGCCAGGTTCCCCGTGCTGAAGGATCTCGACGCCTTCGTCTTCAAGGACACGCCGGTCGACGAAGGCCTGATCCGCGAACTCGCGACCGGAGGCTCTATCGACGCCAAGCGCAATCTCATCCTGATCGGCGGCACGGGCACGGGCAAAACCCATCTTGCGATCGCCATCGCCGCCGCCGTCATTCGCGCTCGCGCGCGAGGCCGCTTCTTCAATCTTGTCGATCTCGTCAATCAGCTCGAACAGGAAAAAGCCGCCGGGAAAAGCGGCAGGATGGTCGAGGCCCTGCTGCGCCAGGATCTGATCGTCATCGACGAACTCGGCTATTTGCCGTTCAGCCATGCCGGCGCGCAGCTGTTGTTCCATCTGATCAGCAAGCTTTACGAAAATACCTCGATCATTATCACGACCAATCTCGCCTTCGCCGATTGGCCGCAGGTCTTCGGCGACGCCAAAATGACTACCGCCATGCTCGATCGGCTCACGCATCACTGCGATATCGTCGAGACCGGAAACGAGAGCTGGCGCTTCAAGAACCGCTCCTGACCATCAACCAACACAGCGCCCCATCGTCAGCAAAACAGCCGCGGCTCCGCAACACCGACCAGCGACGCCGCGGCTGTTCCCGCACCTCCGCGCTCTTAAAAGAGGGGGCTAACATTCAAAGCGAAAGGGGGGGACAGCTTTCAAAGCGAATTGACAGGGATAGGCCAGCGAAGCGAATATGTGGCTCGACGCTGACGCCGACCTTGCGGAACGGTCTGACGGCCGCCCCTCGCTTAGGACGAACCAGACGGGCGACCTCTTGCCGCCTGGCCCCGTCTTGTATTCCGAGAATGGCGTGAAAGGCGCAACACAGCGGTTCACCGGCCTGAGCCAGCGCCGCCAGCGCGGCAAGAACAGGCGGGCTCCTCAATGCCCTAAAATTTGAGGCTTAGTGTGATACCGCTTCCCGTCGGCGGCAATGGATAGGGCGAGGCCGCGCGAAGGGCGGCCAGAGCGGCGGCGTCCACATCACGCAGCCCGGTTGACTTGAGGATTTTGGCGCCGACAAGAGCGCCGCCGAAGTCGATGGCGAAGACGATTTCGCCCGGGTTACGTGGCCGCCCCGCCGCGACCTTCTTCAAATCCATGTGGGTGGCTACAAGTCCGTACACCGTCGAAAGATAGGTCGTCTTCGCATTTCCGCCTCCAACAGGAGAGTAGCCAAGGGCGGCGACCACAGGGTCGTCGGGCGCGGCGGCGGAGGTTGGAGGCCGGGGCGCCGCAACTGGCTCTTCCGGCTGGGGCGCCGTTTTTTCCGCTCTCGTCTGTTCCTGCGCATCGGGGCGAGGCCCTTCGGGGGCCTTGAGAGGCTCCCCTTCGGTTCGATCGTTTGTTGGTTGTCGCGCCGATTCCTTGGCATTCTTGGCTGGATCCGCCTTGTCGGGATTCCGCGCGGCTTCGGCGGGTTTGGGCTCCGCCTTTTCCTTCGCGGACTGCTGCGCCGCTCCGAGAGCGTCCTTTTCCTTTTTGTCGCTGGCGCGCGGCGCGTCCGTGGCCTCTTTCTCGTCCAGCGCAGCTTGATTGGTCGGCTGCTCCTTATTGGGCGCCGGAGCCGATTCCTTGGGAGGCGGTGGTTCGACAATGACTTCGACAGGAATCTCCTGTTCCCCCGGCGCCGGATTGGCCGGCCTCTCGAAGCGCACGAAAAGCGCAATCACGATCAGATGCGCAAGAAGGCAACCAAGTACGATCAAGGCAAAGCGGCGCGTGGCCGTCGCCGGAGCGGGCTTCAGTCCGTCAAGCAGGCGTTCTTCGGGTGGTGCGGCTAACATGAACCCTTGTGCGCAATGAACAGCCGAAAGCAATCTTCGACCTTGACCTTATAGCAGACAGTCACTGGTCTGGCGTTCGCGACCGAGAATACGTTTTCCAAGCCGGCAGTGAGATCGCGGCGGCAATCCCGCCTCCGGCGCTGGCCGGACACAAAAAACCCCGCATCCGGTTTTCACCGTGCGGGGTCCTATCCTCAGCGACTGTACATCCGAGTTCGCCTTGGAACTGCGATCTTGATAGCTGACGCTTGTGTCGATCTGATGGCGCCTACCACGTCCGGAGATCGCCGGCCGTCAAAAACTCAACGACGCGGATGACGCGACCGCCGCAAAGCTTGGCCAATATTCTTCTCCTATCGGGCCATCGACCACATTGGCGGCCCGACAACGGCAGTCCCGGACATCGCCCGCGCCGTGCGTTCGCCAGCATTCATCGCCCTGTTAGATGCGGCGGTCATTAATTGATGGCGTGTGGGGGCCTCCCGTGCGGTCTCTCCTTATTCTCTGAGCCCGCTCACCCTTAATTTGCCCGGAGCGGGAACCTTTTCAGGCCCATCCCGCTACCTTCAAACCCCTCATCACATGAAAGGCCAGACGCCATGTCGAAGCTCGTCCTATTCGCCGCTTTCGCCGGCCTCCTGATCGGTGGCGCGACCTCCGCCTCCGCTGCGCCGATTTCTCCGCTGTCGGAGAGCCTGATCGTCGGGAGCGGGCCGGAAATCACCAATGTGCAATGGGGACGCCACTGCTGGCGCGATCGCTGGGGCCGCGTCGTGTGTCGCCAGGGCGGCGGATGGGGACCCCGTAGGCACTGCTGGCGCGACCGTTGGGGCCGCCTCGTGTGCCGCTAAGCTGACAGGAAAGCCACGCCGGCGACCCCGCGACACGAGGTCGCCGGAAGGTTTTCAAAGCGATGCCGCGCGGAAAAGAGGACAGATTTCCGCCCTGCTCTCCTCGTCGCCCTCGAAGTTGTGACTGAACCTTCAAGGCGGCCAATCGTTCTTGCGGACAGGCTGGGGCCGCCGTCCCTGATCGGACGCCGAAACATGGAGTGGGAACGACCATGCAGGAAACCGAGATCCACGACTATGCGCGCCGCCTCTACAATGCCCGCGGGGCCAAGGCGGCGGCGGAGGCGGCTCAGAAGGCGCGCTCCTGCGAGGAATCCGGCAAGAGCGAGGACGCGAAGACCTGGCGCCATGTCGAGGCCGCGATCAAGCAGATGCTGGGCCCTCACCAAGGCTGATCCGCGCGCCGGGTTCATAACGCCGCCGGGCGGCCTGGAGGTTGATCCGGCGGCGAGATGCGTCGAATGGCGGACGACATGCGGCCAGCGGCTTGAATCGGCGCCCCGCGGACGCCAGCGTCTCATGGAGCCCGGGCCCTAATTTGGGATCACGACACATTCGCCGCCGGCCGATTTTAGCCGGGTGCAGAGCGTTGTCGCGCGTTGGCGTGAGGCCTCCGACACGCGGATCTGATACCAAAAGGTGGGCAAACGGCCGCCGATGCGTCGCGAAACAATCTCCGGGGCACGCGGTCCCAATATTGTCGGAAATTTCTGGCGAAGGTTGGCGTATTGCGCCACAGCGCTCGATTTTGAACGGTCGCCGATCAATTGCAGCGCCCAAGGCCCCGGACGCGATTTTGAGGTCGGAGGCTCCGTCGATTTGGCGTTGGCCTCAGTCGGCGCCCCCTGTTGCCGAGGCGCCGCGCGCAACGCCGTCACCGAGCGGCTCCCCGGCGGCGGGCATTCCGCATCGACATCGACGATCTTGTCCGAATCCTTCAATGCGATCCAATCATCGGCTGTGCGGCCGGTGACGTTATGGACATAGGCTCTGGTCTCATCCGGCAATTCGCGTGTTCCGGCGAGCCAGTCGCGCACGCGGCCGGGGCCGGCATTATAGGCCGCGGCGGCGAGACCAAGGTTCCCGAATTGCTGTCGCAGTTCGCTTAGCCAACGCCCGGAATGCTGAATCGACAGAGACCAATCGAAAGGGTCTTCCAGCCCGCGCCATTGTGCTGTCGCGGGCATGAATTGCGCGATGCCCTGCGCGCCCGCGGGACTGACAGCTTGCGGATCGAAGCGGCTTTCCCGCCAGATCAGCCGCAGCAGAAATTGGCTGGGGAGCCGATAGGTTTTGGCCGTGAGAACGATTTCGTTGCAGGCCTTTTTGATCATGACGGCCCTTTGAGCGAGGCCGCCCGTCGCAGGCGTCGCGTCATGAATGGCGGAGGTCCCTCCGAGACCCGAATCCGACGCGATTGCGCCGGTTTGCTCCGCAAACGCGAGGCTGATCACGAGTCCTGTCAATAAGGTGCGCGCCACGCCGTGGAACGGAGCCATCACATTGCCCAACCATTGAGCGTCAACGGAAAACATGAAACTTCATTTTGCTTAAGAAATAGCGCGCCTTTTTAATAGAGCGGCAAGCGCTCATGCTTCTGCAAGCGCTTGCCGCCGACCAGCGTTTTCGATTCGAAAAAGAATCCGCCGTTCGCCCGATCTTCACAATGGAACGATTGTCCGCGCTGGGTCGCCGCGTCGGTTTCAATGCGCGGCGGGATCGCCTTCGACCAGCCGGAAAGTTTGATGGCAGGCGACGCAATTTTTCGTGGTCGAGGCGAGCAGCGCGAGTATCTCTTCGGTCGAGACGTTCTTGTCGGCGGCCTCGGCGATGGCGTCGAAGCCCTGCCGCGTCGCCATGCCAAGGGTCTTCCACTCCGGTGTTTCGGCGTCCGCCAGACCCGCCGGCTTGTTGGGCAGGGCGCGCACCGCGATCAGGCCGCGCGGCCGGGCCGCCGCCGCGACTTTGGCTTTGTCGTCGGCGGAAAGGCCCTCGCTGATCTGCTGGATCGACATGACGAACTGTCGCATCTGCTCCATCACAAAGGCCTTTTGCGCGGGCGTGCGGACGGCCGGCGCACGGGCGTCCGGTTCCGGCTGCTGGGCGGCGGCCGCGCCGGCGAGCGCGACCAGCGCGATGATCCAGATGCGCCGCATCGTCACATCTTCCAATCGAGCTTGGCGACGACCGCGCGCGGCGCGCCCGGATAATAAATGCCCGAAGACGAGGTCGACTGGTAATAGCCGCTGGAGATCTGGCCAATATAGGCCTGGTTGAACAGATTGGTCGCGGTGAGGCTGGCCTCGACTTCGCCGATCGGCAGCGGCTGGCGCCAGGCGATGCGCAGATCGACCGTCCCATAGCCGGGAATGGGCTGGAGATGCGCCACATCGCCATAGACCTGGCTGGAAAGGTGCAGGATCGGCGTCACCGAAAGCCTGTTCCAGCGCCATTCCGCGCCAAGCGTCGCGACCCAGAGCGGCACGTCGGGCATCTGCTTGCCATTGACCCGGGCGTTGGCGAGGGTCGCCGCCGAAACGCCGGGCAAGACCGGCAGGTCGGAGACGAAGACCATGCTCTGATAGCTCAGCGCGGCAAAAAGCGAGAGGTCCTGGCGCGTTTCGAGCCGGATCAGGCCCTGCCCGCCGAGCGTCCGGCTGTCGCCGACATTCTGGCTATAGGCCACGCCGATGCCGGGATCATAGGAAACGTTCTGATTGAAATTGCGGGCGTAGAAGAAGGTCGGCTCGAAGGCCGCGGCGCCGAAGGGCGTCAGGAATTTATAGCCGAAGCCGACATCCAACGCGTTGCTGGTGGCCGGCTGGATATTGCGCCAGAGCTGTTCGGCGGTCAGGCCCTTGGCGAGAAAGGTCGCCGCATTCTGCTGATAGGCGGGCCACAGATCATAGCCGGGCGCGTCGGAATTGCGGCCGAGGCTCGCGCGCAATTGCAGGTCCGGCGTCACGTCATAGGCCAGCGCCAGGAAGGGCAGCGCATTGCCGATGGTGCGCGACTGGACGCTGCGGTTGTAGATGACGCCGGACGACTGCGCGAGCGCCGTGTCGTAATCGGTGCTGGTGACGCCGGTCGTGTTCATGGCGTTGATGCCCGGCAGCGTCGTCCATAGATAGCGCAATCCGAGCTGCGCGTGCAGATTGCCGAAACGCCGGTCGGCGATGCCATAGGCGGACTGATAGATGTTCGGCGTGGTCGCGTCGGACAGGATGCCCCAGCTCTTGAAGGTCAGCCCGCCGGCGGCATTGGGCGCGAACATCTGCCAGGCGTTCGGCGGCCCGGGCAGCTCGCCGACGCCGCCCCAATAGCCGACCAGGAAATTGGTGTCCGCGTAGCGGGTCTTCAGTTCCGCGATGCCGCCGTAATAATCATGGTCGATCAGCCATTTGCGCACCATGCCGTTCGACATGCCGTCGAGGTAATAGCCGTTCTCGCTGAGAAAATAGGGTTTCAGGGTCAGGACCGTGTCGCCGTCGATGCGATAGGCGATTTCGGCGAAAGCGGTCCAGACGTCGAAGGTCTGGGTGTTGAAGCCGTACCAGTTGACCAGATTGGACGCCGGATTCCTCAGGATCGGCGAGAAATCGTAAGTGCGATAGACGGAGAGATTGCGGGCCTGGCTATAGGTCAGGCCGGCATAGGTATTGGCGTCGAAACTGCTGTGCCCGACGAACGCCTTGATATCCAGCGAGTCCGTCGGATGGGATTCGATCCCGGCGGCGAAATTGCCCATATTGTTGGGCGATTGGCCGGCGCCGCGCCATTTGTCGGCGTCGGTCCAGGAGCCGGAGACGAAGAACTTCGTCGTATTATTGAGGAAATAGCCGCTGTCGATCCGGCCGAAGCTGCGCAGGAAGCCGTAAGAACCGAAGCTCTGCGAGATCTCGGCGCCCATCTTGTCTTTCGGCCACAGCACGGCGCTGTCGATCACGCCGACCGAGGTGAAATAGGAATTGATATTGGACGGGACCGGGCCCTGATAGAGCGTCACCCCCGACAGATTCTCATTATTGATCAGCCACGTATTGCCGACGCCCGGATTGATGCCGGACAAGGGAATGCCGTCCACCGTGGAGAGGCTGTCGCCATGCTGGGATACCGCCCCGCGAATGCGCAGGCCCTTGTTGCCGCCGGGGAGATTGGCGAGGCTATAGGGATCGATGGCCGGCGCGTCGACGCCCGGCAGATTGGCGACCGACCGCAGCGTGTTCGTGCCGCCGCCCCCGGAAGCCAGATCAATGCCGCCTTGGTCGACCTGAAACACCGTGGCGGCGCCGTCACGCCGCGCGCCAATGGGCGTCTGGGTCGGAGCGGCGGCCGTCTCTCCGTCCTGCCCCGGCGCCGCCTCCCGAGTCCCGGTGACGCTGATGTCGGGCAGCGCGGTCTGCGCCGCGGCGAGTCCTGCGTTGAGACAGGCGATCAGCGATATGCCCGACAGGAGCGCGGCGCGAATTTTGGCGGGGGGCGTCTGAAGCAAGGTTTTGTCCTCGGGCCGGCGCATTGGCGCGCCGGGCCTGGGGAGCCGTCGCTGTATTGCGCAAATGAACATATATTCATTTTACATAATGAAATTTCCTGCTTTGCAAGGATAAGTATTTATCAAATTGAATAGATATTACGCAGATTAATTGCGTGAAATCAGACACTATTCCGTTTGCGCGATATCGACGCAAAACCCTGATTCGATGACGCAATTTACGGCGGTCCGCCGTTCTTCTTCAGCCTCGCCCGCCGAAATCGATCGGGGCGAACGCCCTTCGCCCCTCCCGGG
This sequence comes from Rhodoblastus sp., assembly GCF_041915505.1. Taxonomy (GTDB): domain Bacteria; phylum Pseudomonadota; class Alphaproteobacteria; order Rhizobiales; family Beijerinckiaceae; genus Rhodoblastus. The sequence goes on from NZ_JAYSBG010000040.1 coordinate 12,753, forward strand.
TTTCAAGGGTCGCGACTCTCACGCCATAAAGGGTGTGGATCGCCTCCGCCGTCAGCACATCGCCCGGAGGTCCCTCCGTCTCGATCCTCCCGGATTTGAGCAGAGCGACGCGGTCGCAGGCCCAATGGGCGTGTTCGGGATGATGCGTGCTCATGACGACGCCCTTGCCCTCGGCGGCGAGCGCGCGCAGCAGCGCGATCAGGCGCAATTGTGCGCCATAGTCGAGCCCCGTCATCGGCTCGTCCATGATCAGCATTTCGACGCCCTGCGCCAGGGCTCGCCCGATCAGCGCGAGCTGCCGTTCGCCGCCGGAAATCTCGGTATAGGGCCGCTCCGCCAGATGCGCGATGTTCAGGCGATCGAGCACGTCGTCCACCCGCGCGCGATCCTGCACGCTTGCGCCGCCGAACCAGCCGCTTTGCGGCAGGCGGCCGAGCGCCACGACGTCGCGGACGAGATAGGGAAAAGGCGCAGCGTGGAGTTGCGCCACATAAGCGATCTTCCGCGCGATGGCGCGCCGGCTCAGCATGGCGAGCGGGTCGCCGTCGAGAAAGATGCGGCCGCGCGCCGGAGTCAGGAAGCCCATCAGCAGGCGCAACAAGGTCGTCTTGCCGGAGCCATTGGCGCCCAGCAAGGCCACCACCTCGCCGCCGCCAATGGCCAGCGAGGCGCCGTCGAGCACGGCCCGCGCGCCGCGCTGGAACGCCAGATCGAGCCCGACGAGGCCGGGGCGATTCACGTCCAGCCCTTCCGGCTATGCCTCAGCACCAGCAGGAAGGCGGGAATGCCGAGCAGTTCGGTGACGATGCCGATCGGGATTTCGGCGCGGCCAACCGAGCGCGCCAGGCAATCGGCGCCGATCAGGAAGATCGCGCCGACCAGCGCCGAAGCCGGCAACAAGACCGCATTGCGCGGCCCGACCAGCAGCCGCGCGAAATGCGGCGCGAACAGGCCGATCCAGCCGATCATGCCCGCGAGCGAGACCGACAAGGCGGTGATGAGGGTCGCGGCGGCGATGGCGCCATAGCGGACGACGCCGACCGGCACGCCGAGCGAGCGCGCTTCGTCCTCGCCCATCGCCAGCGCGTCCATCGGCCGCGCCAGAGCCAGCAGGCCGGCGATGCCGAGCAGGATCGCCGGCGCCGAGACCAGCGCCTGCGACAGGCGCACGCCCGCAAGGCTTCCCATCAGCCAATAGACGATGGCGGGTAATTGGTCATAGGGATCGGCGAGATATTTGATCGCCGACAGCAACGCCGTGAAAAAGGCGCCGGAAATCATGCCGCCCAGCACCAGAGTGATCGTCGAGGCGGCGCCGAAGGCGTTGGCGATGCCGACGCCGAGCGCCACGGCGGCGAGGCCGAAGGCGAAGGACAGGCCCTGCGTCGCCAGCCAGCTAAGACCCAGCAGCAGCGCCAGAGCGGCGCCGAAACAGGCGCCGCCGAGCGCGCCGAGCAGGCCCGGCGAGGCGAGCGGATTGCGGAACACCGATTGAAAGGCCGCGCCTGCGACGCTCAGCGCCGCGCCAATGCTCGCCGCCGCCAGCACGCGCGGCGCGCGTATTTCCAGAATGACATTGCGCAGCAGATCGTCGCGTTCTGGCGCCAGCGACGCCAGCCCGAGGCGGGCGGCGAAAAAATCGAGCATTTCCGGCAGGGACAGAGGATAGCGCCCGAGCGTCATCGCGCCGAGCGCGGCCGCGACCAGCGCGACGCCCAGCAGCGGCAAGACGGCGAACGGACGCCGCGCCGGCGCGGCGTCAATGCAGGATATGGTCGACATCCTCGTCCTTCAGATCGACGCCGAAGAATGTTTTGTAGAAGGTCTTCGTCTCGGCCTTGATGTCGACCGGCAAGAGCTCTGGGTAAAACAGATTGGCCAGCCAGAGCGCGCCGAGCGCGCGCATGAAACTCGGCGGGCGGTCGAGCCAATTGAACGGCAGGCGCGGAACGGTCACGATGCGACCCTGCGCGGCGGCCTCGACATTGCGCCATTCCGGCGCTTTCGCAGCCATATCCTTGAAGCGCGGATCGAGCGCGAGGATCAGCGACGGCTTGCCGGCGATGATCTGCTCAAGGCTGACCCGCTCCATGCCGACATGGTTCGATTGCTCGCACTGGTCGATGTTCTCGCCGCCGGCGAGCCGCATCGCCTCGACATGGAAGGAATTGGCGCATTCGGTCGCGAGGCCGTCCGGACCCTCCGCGTAATAATAGCGAATCCTCTTGTCGGCCGGCAGCGAGGCGACCGCTTTTTCCACCCGCGCGATCATTCCGGCTATGGCCTCGGCGAGCTGGTCGGCGCGTTGGCGCCGGTCGAGCAAATCGCCGAGGAATCGCAGCGCCTCGGGATAATCCTTGATCGAATTCAGCCGAACATAGACGATCGGCAGGCCGGTGCGGCCGTAAAGCCGTTCGGTCTCGCCATTCTCGCCCATCGGCTCCAGCCAGGAGACGACGAGATCGGGATGGAGCGCCAGCACCTCCTCGGGATTGGCGCCCGGTCCGTGGCCCGGCATCCCGCCAAGCGCCGGCAATTTGGCGATTTCCGGCGGCAGGAAGGCCATCTTCTTCTCATTGGGCGGCATATTGACCGCGACCAGCAGATCGGGCGCGAGCACATAGAACAGCACGGTCAGCGGATAGGAGGCCGAATGGACCCGCGTGATCCGGTCGGGGACAGTGACTTTCCGCCCCGCCATATCGGTGATCTCGCGCGCCTGCGCGGGCGTGGCGAGGATGGACGAGAGCGCGATGAGGACGGCGAATGCGAGGGTGAACAGGCGAGCGATCATGGCGATCTCCGCAGGCGGGGCGGCCTCACGCCGCGACGCTGCCGCGCGCAAGCCCGCGCCACCAGCTTTCGATGGCGGCGGCGTCCGGCGGCAATTCGTCCGACAGCTCGCCCGCGAACAGGCGCCATTCCGCGCGCATCACCGGTTTGAGCGTGGTCAGGACCGGAATTTCGGCGGCGATGGCGGCGGCGAAGGCGTCGCCAAGGCCTTGATGGTCCGCCTCCAGCTTGCCGAATTTGGTCAGGATGAGGACGTCGGCGCCGGCCTCGACGGCGCGCTGCGCGGCGGCGCAGGCCAGCGCGACGCCGCCTGGGTCGAGGTTGCAGGCGGTCGAGCCCGGCCCGAGGTCCTGCGAGATCCTGATCCGGGCGCCGTCGAAAAGATCGAGCGCATAGAGGCCGCCGCAGGGCGTGGCGCAATCGGGATCGACGAATTCGACCACGCCGCCGACGCAAAAGCCCTCGCTGCGCCGCAAGGCCGCGAATTGGCTGAGCAAGGCCTGCTTTTCGGCGCCGGCGTCGCTCAGGATCGCGCCCACACGGGCGACGCGCCGGTTGATGATCGCGTTCATGGCCAATCTCCACCCGTCTTGCGACGCTAATCTTGCGGCGTTTACGACCGAGACGCGACGGTTTTGGCGCGCATCGCACAAACCGGACAAAGCCGGCGCCGCCGCTGAAGCTGTTTTAACGGAAGGGATCGCGCCCGGAAAGCGGCCCGCACCCTCGTCAGGCGGGAAGCAAATTAGGCGCCATCGCGGGCTATTACAACAGGAATCACTATATTCGCGTTACATAAAAAGGGTGTCGCCGTTTCGCCGATAGTTAGCCGAATGGATTATTATCTTGACACGGAGCGGCGTCTGCGATCAGTTAGCCATATGGCTCACCTTGATCGCGTCTTTCATTCCCTGTCCGACGGCACGCGCCGTGCGGTCATCGCGCAGCTCGCCAACGGCCCCGCCAGCATTGGCGATCTCGCGCAGCAGCACCACATGGCGCTGCCCAGCTTCATGAAACATATCCGCGTGCTTGAATCGTGCGAGATCGTCGTCTCCCGCAAGATCGGCCGCGTGCGCATGTGCGAATTGCGTCCCGACGCGCTCACGGCGGCGCAAGGCTGGATCGAGCGCGAGCGTCGGATCTGGGAAGCCCGGCTGGATCGGCTGGACGCCTTCGTCGAAACCTTGGCTGCAAAGGAAAACAAGCATGGACACGAATGACGATCTCGATCTCGTCCTCGAGCGGGTGGTCAAGGCCAGCCCGGCCCAGCTCTGGCGCGCCTGGACCGAGCCGGACCTGGTGCGACAATGGTTCGCGCCGCGGCCCTATGGCGTCGTCAAGGCCGCGATCGAACTCGCGCCCGGCGGCGCGTTCAATATTGTGATGTGTTCGCCG
>NZ_JAYSBG010000041.1:0-16791 GCF_041915505.1 Rhodoblastus sp.
CGCCGTGACCCGCGAGATCTACAGCGACGCCGAGGCCGAGGCCATCGCCAATGACCCGGACAAGGCGGCGGATCTGCTGGTCCGCGACGAGGACGTGCTCGACACCTGGTTCTCGTCCGGCCTGTGGCCGATGTCCACGCTCGGCTGGCCGGAGGAGGACAACGACCTCGCGGCGCGCTATCCGACCGATGTGCTCGTCACCGGCTTCGACATCATCTTTTTCTGGGTCGCCCGCATGATGATGTTCGGGCTGCAGTTCCAGAACAAGGTTCCCTTCCGCCACGTCTATCTCCACGCGCTGGTGCGCGACGACAAGGGCGCGAAAATGTCGAAGTCCAAGGGGAACGTGATCGACCCGCTGCAACTGATCGACAGTTACGGCGCCGACGCTCTGCGTTTCACTTTGGCAGCCATGGCGGCGCAGGGACGCGACATCAAGCTGGCGACCAGCCGCGTCGAGGGCTATCGCAATTTCGCGACCAAGCTGTGGAACGCCGCGCGCTTCGCCGAAATGAACGAGTGCCGCGGCCGGATCGGCTTCGACCCGACCAAGGCCGGCGAAATCCTGAACCGCTGGATCATCGGCGAGGCCGCGCGCGCGGCGGCCGAGGTCGAGACGGCCCTCACGCAATATAAGTTCAACGAGGCGGCGCAGGCGGCCTATCGCTTCGTCTGGAACATTTTCTGCGACTGGCATCTGGAGCTGGCCAAGCCGCTGCTGCAGGGCCCCGACGGTCCGGCCAAGACCGAGACGCGCGATACGATCGCCTTCGTGCTCGACCAGACCTGCAAGATGCTGCATCCGTTCATGCCCTTCCTCACGGAAGAAATCTGGACCATTCGCGGCCAGGATTTTCCGCGCGAATCGATGCTGGTCCTGGCGCTGTGGCCCGACCTCAAGGGGCTTGAGGACGAGGAAGCCGAGGCGGAAGTCGGCTGGGTGGTGGATGTCGTCTCGCAGGTGCGCTCGGTGCGCGCGGAAATGAACGTGCCGGCGGGGGCGCAGATTCCGCTGGCGCTGGTCGGCGCCTCCGGGGCCGATTCCGGCCGCGCCGCCCGTTGGGCCGAAACCATCAAGCGCCTCGCGCGACTTTCGGCCATCGATGCGACGCCGAAGGCGCCGCCGCAATCCGTGCAGGTCGTCGCGCGCGGCACGGCTTTGGCGCTGCCGCTCGAAGGCGTGATCGATTTCGCCGCCGAGCGGGCGCGGCTGGAAAAGGGCGTCGCCGCCGAGCAAAAGGAGATCGGCAAGATCGACGCCAAGCTCGGCAACGCCGATTTCCTGCGCCGCGCGCCGGAAGAAGTGGTCGAGGAGCAGCAGGAGCGCCGCGACGCCGCTGTCGCGCGGCTGGAGAAAATGGCCGCCGCCTTGAAAATGCTCGGTTAACCGAAAACAGCGTCGCCGATCAGCTTCACATTGAGCAAGGCGAGGCCGAGCGCCAGCGCAGCAGCGGCCGCGCTGGTCGCGCGCGCGGCGACGAAAGGCCCCATCACTTTTCTGGAAGCTGTGAACCAGACCAGCGGCGCCAAGGCGAAGGGCAAGGCGAAGCTGAGCGCGACCTGCGACAGCACCAGCAGTCGGCCCACGGCGGCCTCGCCCGCCAGCGCCGCGACCGCGATGGCTGGGATGATGGTGATCGCCCGCGTGATCAGCCGCCGCGCCGCCGGGCGCAGCCGCAGCCGCAGGAAGCCGTCCATGATCAACTGGCCGGCGAGGGTGGCCGTTAGCGAACTGTTCAGCCCGCAGGCGATCAGCGCCACGCCGAACAGTTTCGCCGCGATCGGCGCGCCGAGAATCGGCGCGATCAGCCGATAGGCCTCGGAGAGATCCGCGACCTCCGGGTGGCCGTGGGCGTAAAAGGTTGCGGCGGCGAGAATCAGGATCGCGCCATTGATGGTCATGGCGAACAGCAAGGCGATGGCCGAATCGGCCATGGCGAAGCGGATCGCCTCGCGGCGCGGCGCGACGCCCGGCGCCGTCCAGCGCGTCTGCGCTATGCCGGAATGCAGAAAGAGATTGTGCGGCATGATGGTCGCGCCCACGATTCCGAGCGCGAGATAGAGCATGGTGGGATTGCTGAGCAGCTCCTTCGGCGGCAGCAGGCCGCGCGCGGCGGCGTCCCAGTCGGGCTGCGCCAAAGCGAGCTGGACGGCGAAACAGACGGCGATCAGCGCCAGCATCGCGATCACGAAGGCCTCCAGCTTGCGGAAGCCGAGCCGCTCGAAGGCGAGCACCAGCCCGACGTCGAGCGCGGTGATGATCGCGCCCACCCACAGCGGCAGGCCGAACAGGAGCTGAATGCCGATCGCCGTGCCGATCACCTCGGCGAGATCGGTGGCGAGAATCGCCATTTCTTGGGTGATCCACAGCCCGATATTGACCGGACGCGGCAGATGGGCCCGGCAGGCCTGGGCGAGATCGAGGCCGGCGCCGAAGGCGAGCCGCGCCGACAGCCCCTGGAACAGAATCGCGACCAGGCTGGAAAGAACCGCCACGAACAACAGGCTCATGCCGAATTGCGCGCCGGCGGAAAGGGCGGTGGCCCAATTGCCCGGATCCATATAGCCGGTGGCGACCAGATAGCCCGGCCCGACGAAAACCATGAAACGCCGCAGCCAGCCGCGCCCCTGCGCGCCGCGCACGGAGCCGCGGGCAAGGGAAAATCCGTCGCGTTCAACGGGTTGCAGGGGCGTCGGGTTCAGCATTGACGCAAAGAGTCCTTCCGGGCGAAGAGCGGCGGTCGCGCTCGCGCTCGTCCGCTCCTAAGATTGATCCGCTGGCGCGCGAGATCAACTGGGAGCGCGCCGCCGGGCCGGATTTTCTCGCGTCGCGGCCATGGACGAAAGACGTATTGGCGAGCGTTGCGATCAATCAATTCTTTGCGAGCCGTCAGCTTGGCTCTTTCGCAACCTTTTTGCGTCATAAAGCCATTGAGCGCATCGAATCAACGTCTTGTGGGACGTTGCGGAAGTGTTGCCGCGATGCGTTCTTGTGGCTCGGGCGCCACAACCGGAATTCAACTTCAGAAAGCCCAAAGTTTGAAAAGACGCCGCCGCGATTCAGCCATAAACGAGACGCTAGTTCGTTGTCTGTAAGGGCGGCCACAGGATTGGTCCGTCAGGGGAAATTTACGTGATGGCGGCGTTCGGGCGGATCTTTCTGGCGTGCTACCTCACCGCTTGCGGCGGGGCGCCCGTCTTTGCTTTCGATGGTCCCGACAAGAACGCGCCCTCCAATCAGACGCTGGATATTTTCAAGGATCCGCAGCAGGCCTTGCGGGCCGCGTTGGAGAGCTATCGCGCCGGCAATCCGGCCTCGTCCGTCGAGGCCCTGAAATATGCCGCCGCCGGCGGCGAGGCCCTCGCGCAATGGAAGCTCGGCAAGATGTACGCCGACGGCGACGGCGTGCAGCGCGACGATTACAAGGCCTATCAATATTTCCTGCAGATCGTCGATTCCTATGACGAGGACAACGCCAACTGGCGCGAGAAATCGGTCGTCGCCAGCGCCTATGTCGCGGTGGGCGTGTTCGAGCTGAAAGGCATCTCCGGTTCGCGGCTGAAGGCGGATCCGGAACAGGCCATGCGCATGTTCCTCTATGCCGCGACCAATTTCAGCGATTCCAACGCGCAATATAATCTGGCGCGGCTCTATATGGACGGCGCCGCCGGGCTCGCCAAGGATAACCGGCAGGCCGCGCGATGGCTCAATCTGGCCGCGGAAAAGGGCCATGTCGAATCGCAGGCCCTGCTCGGCCATCTGCTTTTCGCCGGCGACGGCCTGCCGCGCCAGCGCGCGCGCGGCCTGATGTGGCTGACCCTGGCGCGCGAAGGCGCCAGCAGCGGCAAGGGCCAGGAATGGGTGCAGACGCTCTACGATCAGGACCTCAAGACGGCCAATGACAATGATCGTCAGATCGCGCTGGTCTATCTCGAAGAACACCTCAAGAAGCACGACTGACCGCTTCACGCTTGTTCGGCGCGCAAAAGAAAACGGCCCGGAAAATCCGGGCCGTGCGCATTTTTGGAACTCGCCGTCGAAACGATCAGAACTTCGGCACCCAATACAGATCCTTGGTGAGGAAGCTGTAGCGGAGTTCGATGCCGGCGGCATATTGATTGGTCGAGCCCGCGCGCGTCGCGACGGGGCTGTCGGCCACGCTGCCGGTCAGCGACTGGTAGGTGCCGTAGGCGCTGACGCGCCAGGTTTCGGACAGTTCATAACGCGCGGCGACGGTGAAGCCGGCGTCGACCAGACCGCCGGTCGCCTTATAGGGCGTCAGGGAGCCGCCGACGAACTGGTTCAAGGCCGCCTGCCAGGGCTGGACCGAGAAGAAGGCGGACGCATATTGGTCGTTGCCGAAATCGAGGCGCGGGCCGATCGAAAGCGTCAGCCGGCCGAATTTCTGCCAGACGTCGGCGCCGAGGCTCGCGGCCCAGCCGTCATAGCCCGAGACGGCCTTGCGGACTTCACCGCGGATGCGGCCCCAGGAAACCGGCGTGAATTCGACGAAGCCGCCGAGTTCGATCGAGGCGCTGACGTCGTTAAGGCCGAACAGCTCGGGATAGTTCCTGACGCTGCGATCGCTGATCCAGCGGCCGGCGGGGCCGATGGCGAACAGGCTGTTCTTCAGGATGGCGAGGCTCACGCTGTCGTCGGGAGCGCTGAAACGCTCCGGCTCGCCGACACGGCGAATCGCGATGCCGGGCAGGCCGAAGAAGGAATAGTTCTTGGCGCCGGGGAAGCTCGGCGCGATGCCGCCCATCGCCGACACATCGACGATCCAGTCGGCGGTCGTGCCCGGGGGCGGCGTGATGAGCGACGGCAGATTATATTCGTCGGCATGGGCCGCGAAACTCGGGAACAGGGCGGCTGCAACCGCCAGCGCGCGCAACGATATGTTCAAGACACGATCCCCCAAATATTGCCTTCAGTTCTACCAGCGGCCAACAATGGGGAACAGGCGTTTTTCGCCGGCAAATCAAGATTGTCGCCGGCGTCGTTTTCTTGCAACAGTCGGCGTTGCGGGTTTCATCAAGGATTAAGCTTATGCCGCGCGGCCTCAAGACGATGACGAAGGCGCCTGTTATGCTGGCGCGCGGGCTCGTGCAGGCCTATCGACTGAGCCTGTCGGGCCTGGTCGGGCGCAATTGCCGTTATCTGCCGACCTGTTCCGCTTATATGGACGAGGCCCTCGCGCGCCACGGATTGTGGGCGGGCGGCTGGATCGGCCTCGCGCGCCTCTGCCGCTGCCATCCCTGGGGCGATTCCGGTTTCGATCCCGTTCCGCAGCAATTGCCGCAGAGCGCGGATGCGCTTCATCCCTGGCGTTATGGATCGTGGCGCCGGCGGCCGGTCTGCGAGCCGGTCGATTCGGAATCCGACGCCAAGGCCTGAGCAGCGAGCCCAGGCCACGCTGCGATCAGCTCGTCGCGGGCGCGCAGCCCGCCGGAAACCGCCTCCGCGCCATCGTCCTGGTTGAGCCGGGCGAATACCAGAATGCGGCCGTCCCTGACCCCCCAGCCGACATACCAGCCGAAGCCATGTTCCAGATCCTGTACGCCATCGGCGCCGCGCGGATACGCGAAGCCGGTCTTGCCGTGCAGCTCCCAGCCGTCGCCCGCCATGCGCGTCTCGATGATTTTCATCGTTGCTTCCATTGCGGCGCGGGAGGCGGGAAGTCGCCGGTCAACCAGCTTGCCGAGAAAGACCGTCTCTTCGAGCGGCGATATCTTGAGCGACGAACCGATCCATGCGCGGTCGAGTCCGTTGCCTTGGCCCCGGTCGCCCGACATGTCGGCATTGCCGTAGTCGAATTTGCGCAGGGCGTCCTCGATCCGTTGCCGGCCGAGCGCATGGGCGAGGATCTGCGAATACCAGACGACCGAATATTTCATCCAACGCGTCGGATCGGTCGGTTGTTTCCAGTTTTCGCCGCCCCAATCGACATAGCCCTCGCGATAGGGAAATTCGGGCGAATGCGAATCGTGCAGCAGGCCGGCGTCGAAGCCGATGATCGATAGAGCGATCTTGAACGTCGAAGCCGGCGTCACGCGCGTCCGGCAATCGCCCTGTTCGAGAAGCGGGCGGCCGTCGGTTGCGTCGGCAATCAAGGTGCAGAGCGTTCGGGCTTCCGCCATGGCGGGCGATGCGAGCGCCAGCGACGCTGCAAGCAGGAGACGCCGGCTAAAACGTAGATCACTCATGCGCCATGACTTCGAGCGCGAGGGCGTAGAGCCTCAGGCGCTGGAGGTCGGGCAGGGCCTTGATCGAATCGAGATAGATCATTCCGTTGCGGCATTGCTGGGCGTCGGTCAGCGGCGGATTGGGCGTGGTTCCGTCGAGCAACTGGGCCACCCCCGCCCGGTCCATGCCCTTCGCCAGCAGGTTTTTTTCAAGCTCGGTGAAATCTTCCGTCGTCGGCGCCTCGCGGTCGATCTTCTTGCGCGCGCCATCGTCGATCGCGTCGAGGCCGGCCTGCGCCTCGGCCGCCATCAGCGCGCGATGGGCTCCGGCGAAGGCGACGAAACGCTCGGCCGGGGCGCCGTTGAGGAAATCGACGCAGAGCGCCGGATCGGTCTCCGCCAATTGCGCCAGCACCTGGCGATGGGCGTCGAACAGCTTGTCGAGCGCCTCAGCGCCGGCGCGCGCGCCCATCAGGCCGCGATTCTGCCGCAGCGCCTGCACCGCCTGGGTCAGGAACAGGTCGGCCGCGTTGTCATGGGTTTCGATTCCCTGCGCGAGGCCGCGCCGGGCCGCCGCGTCGTAATCGGCGGGATAGAGATTCTGAAGCTGGGTGAAGAAAGCGGCATATTCCGGCGCCTGGCGCAATTTATCCTGCAGTTCGGCGAGCTTTTGCGGATCGACTGGCGCCTCGGCCGGGGCTTTCGCGGCGTCCTCGGCCGGTTCGGGCGCGATCGGCGTTGTCGCCACGGTCTTTGGCGTCAGCGGCGGCGCGGCCGGCGGATTTCGCTGTTCGCCCGTCGCCAGGAACCAACTGCCGAAGGCGGCGGCCAGCGCCGCGGTCATGGCCAGCAGCGCAATTCTTACATGTCTCTTCCAGCTACCCACGTCGCACCGAACCACCTTTTGCAGGGCGCGCACTTTCGCCCGCCTTGCGCCCGCGCGTCAACTTTTCGTGTGTTCAGTGCGACAGCGGCGCGCCGGGTGCGTGATGCAGCGAAAAAGCGTCGCGGTGATGCCGCCACAGCCAAGTGCAGAGCAAGGCGACCGGCGCGCCGATCAGCGAGGTGAGCTGGAAAAAGGCGACGAAGCCGGTCTTTTCCACGATCAGGCCGGAAAAGCCGGCCAGCACGAAGCCCGGCATGGCGCAGAGCGAAGTCATCAGCGAATATTGGCTGCCCGCGAATTCGGCCTTGGCCAGCGAAGACATGAAGGTGATCAGCACAATCGTGGCGAACGAGGCGGCGAAGCCATCGACGCCCACCGCCAGCGCGAAGGCCCAGAATTCGCCGCCATGCCCCGCCAGCCACGCAAGGCTGAGATGCGACGCCGAGGCTGCCGCCGTGCCGAGCAGCATGGAGGTCATCAGGCCGATGCGCGGCACGAGCCAGGAACAGGCGAACACCCCGGCCATGGCGATTCCGAAGCCGAACAGCTTGGTGACTGTCGCAATATCCGAATCGGAATAATGCAGGCTCTTGAACAGCGGGATGGCCATGGCGTTGGAAAGATAGCCCGGCATGCGGAAGCCGGCGATCAGCAGAAAAACCGGCAAGGCCAGCGGGCCGAGGCGCGAAAACAGCTCCTTGATCGGCGCCCAGATCGCCGCCGCGAGCCCCGGCCGCTCGGGATGCCGCGCCTCGATCACATCGATCTCGGGCTCGGGCGCGACAAGGGCCGATATCATGCCGGGCGCCATCAGCGCCGCCATGCACAGATAGGCGGCGCGCCAGCCCCGGCGGCGAGATTGCCGACGCGATAGCCCATTTCGGAGAAGGAGCCCATCAAGGGCTGCTTTTCCAGCGGCGCGGCATTGATGCGCCAGCCGTCGATGACGATATCCTGCGTCGCGCCGGCCACGCCGAGCGCCGCCGAAAAGAAGATCGTCCACGCCAGCCGCGCGCCGGGATCGCCAAAGGCGACGCCGGCCAAAGTGATCGCCACCGCGATCTGCGAGGCGACGATCCAGCCGCGCCGGCGGCCGAGCCAGCGCGAAAGAACGGGCGCGTCATATTGATCAAGCAAGGGCGCCCACAAGAATTTCAGCTTATAGGCGAAAGTCAGCCAGCTCATCAGGCCGATCAGCTCCAGCGGCACTTTGGCCTCGGACAGCCATGCCGATTGGGTGATGTACACCAGCAGGAAAGGCATGCCGGAGCTGAAGCCGAGCCCGACCATGGCGGCGTAGCGCCGGTCTTCGCGCAAATGGTCGAGATAGGATTTCCGGCTCGTCTCCGTCATGAGGAAATCATGCGCAAGACGGGCGACATTTCCAACGCTTCCGCGCCTTGCGTCGCCAATTTGCGCGCCGTGCGGCCTCGCCGCAACAGTTGCGCCGCCGATTGCGCCCGCGGCCCGTTTCGCATAACTAAAGCGTCCCGAAACCGCTTACGCCGGCCCGTCTCGGCGAGTGAGCAGGAGAGAGAGTCATGATTTCCGTCACCTTCCCCGACGGCGCCCAGCGTTCCTATGAAGCCGGCGCCTCTGGTCTCGACATCGCCAAGAGCATTTCGTCCTCGCTAGCCAAGCGCACCGTCGCCATGATGCTCAACGGCCAGATGGTCGATATCGCCAAGCCGATCGAGGCCGATTCCAGGGTCGAGTTCCTCAACCGCGACGACCCGCGCGCGCTGGAGCTGATCCGCCACGACGCCGCCCATGTGCTGGCCGACGCGGTTCAGGCGCTCTATCCCGGCACGCAGGTCACCATCGGCCCGGTGATCGAGAACGGCTTCTATTACGACTTTTTCCGCGCGGAGCCTTTTACCCCTGAGGATTTCGCCGCCATTGAGAAGAAGATGCGCGAGATCGTCGCCGCCGACAAACCGATCGTGCGCGAGGAATGGAGCCGCGACGAGGCCGCGTCCTATTTCGAAACCCACGGCGAGGCCTTCAAGGTCGAGCTGGTCGAGGCGATCCCTGCCGACCAGAAAATCTCGGTCTATAGACAGGGCGACTGGCTCGACCTGTGCCGCGGCCCGCACATGCCCTCCACAGGCAAAATCGGCAACGCTTTCAAACTGATGAAAGTGGCCGGCGCCTATTGGCGCGGCGATTCCAACAAGCCGATGCTCCAGCGCATCTACGCCACCGCTTTCGCCAAGCAGGAAGAGCTGGACGCCTATCTCAAGCAGCTTGAGGAAGCCGAGCGCCGCGACCATCGCCGGCTTGGCCGCGAAATGGACCTGTTCCATTTCCAGGAGGAGGGGCCGGGCACGATCTTCTGGCACCCCAAGGGCTGGACCCTGTTCCAGACCCTGATTTCCTTCATGCGCCGCCGCCAGCAGGAAGCCGGCTATATCGAGGTCAATACGCCGCAGGTGCTCGACCGCGCCCTGTGGGAGACCTCGGGCCATTGGCAGACCTATCGCGAGAACATGTTCCTCACCAAGACCGAGGACGACCGTATTTTCGCGCTCAAGCCGATGAACTGCCCGGGCCATGTCCAGATCTTCAAGAACGGGCTGAAGTCCTATCGCGACCTGCCGATGAAGATCGCGGAATTCGGCATCGTGCATCGCTACGAGCCGTCGGGCGCGATCCACGGCATGATGCGCGTGCGCGCCTTCACGCAGGACGACGCGCATATCTTCTGCACCGAAGACCAGATCATGGCGGAAGCCATGAAGATCAACGACATGGTGATGTCGATCTATAAGGATTTTGGGTTCGAGGACATTGTGGTGAAGCTGTCCTTGCGCCCCGAAAAGCGCGTCGGCAATGACGAGAGCTGGGACAAGGCGGAGGCCGCCCTGCAGAAGGTGCTCGACCTGCTCGCGGCGCAGGGCGTCAAGACCGGGATCAATCCGGGCGAGGGCGCTTTCTATGGGCCGAAGCTCGAATATACCCTGCGCGACGCCATCGGCCGCGAATGGCAATGCGGCACGACCCAGGTGGATTTCAACCTGCCGGGCCGGTTCGGCGCGTTCTATATCGGGCCGGATTCCGAGAAACAGACCCCGGTCATGATCCATCGCGCCATTTTCGGCTCGCTGGAGCGTTTCACCGGAATCCTGATCGAGCATTTCGCCGGCCATCTGCCCTTGTGGCTGTCGCCGGTGCAGGCCGCGATCTGCACGATCACCTCGGACGCCGACGATTACGCGCTGGAAATCGCCGCGCTCGCCCGCAAGGCGGGGCTGCGGGTCGAGACCGATCTTCGCAACGAGAAGATCAATTACAAGGTGCGCGAATTGTCGCTGGCCAAGATCCCGGTGCTGATTGTGGTCGGGCGCAAGGAGGCGGCGGACCGCACAGTGTCGATCCGCCGGCTCGGCTCGCAGGCGCAGACTTTCGCGACGCTCGACGAGGCTCTGGCCTCGTTAGCGCTGGAGGCGACGCCGCCCGATTTGCGAGGGTGATCGTCCCCTCTCCCCGTTTACGGGGAGAGGGTTAGGGTGAGGGGCCAGGGGACCGGCCTCTGCGCTAATCGTGTCCGCGAAACAGCTTTCCTGATGACGTCCGGGCTAATCGCCGGCCCCTCTCCCCGCGAACGGGGAGAGGGAGCGTTGATCGCCGCCTCACTCCACGGCCAGCCGCTCGGCCAGTTCCGTCACATCGTCCCAATTCAAGAACAGGCTCCCGTCCGCGATTTCGACATCAAGGCCGTCTTGCGTGACCTTGGCCGAAAATTCGTCATCGGCGCCGATGGGGCTCAGATAGACGAGATCGTTGCGCCGCCAGTCATGAGCGAGCGCGGTGAAGGCGCGCGACAAGGTGCGGCCTTCTTCCAAAGTCAGGTCGAAAGTAATCTGCTCGTTCAACATCATCCGCAGCATGTCGCCGAGCATCCGATGCGACACGCGTTTGACGAGGGGATAATTCATGAATGTCACTCGGTGAGAGGCGCCGTGGATTCCTTCCCGCTCGGTTGATCAATTTCCCGCCTGAACGATGCGGACCTCTTCGGGCTTGGCGATGAATTCCAGACGGTCGGCCTGATCGAAAATTTCGATCGGGGTCTCGAACACAAAGCGGTTCGGATACCAGAAACTGGCGTAAGGAAGGAACAGGCTGCTCGACGACAGGCTGGCCAGCGGCTGATCGCCGGCAAAGACCGTCGCATCAAAGCCGGCTCCATCGGTCGGCGCCGCCGTATTGTCGCCGAACGCCTCGAACTGGACGAAGAATTTGGCCGAAGCGATACCGCCTTCGACCGTCTTGATCGCGACCACGCGAAGATCCTGGAAGCGGCGCCCGATCTGTCCGTCCGCCAGCAATTGCTGGAATTCGTGCACGCGTCCTTTCTTGACCATGGTCTCGTCGGCCAGAGGCGCGCCCAGATCGGCCAGTCCGGTCGGCTTCGCTGGCGCCAGGGTGACGACGGCGCGGGTTTCTTGCAATGCGGGCACAATGAGCTCCTTGATGGTTCGACGTCGGAAACCCGACCAGGACGCCGGGCGTGAACCGCATGACGCATTTTGCGCGCCAGATCGGCGCGGCGCGGATCGAGCCGAAATCTCGCGCTTTCCGTCGCGGGCCGCAGCTTGCCTAAAGGGCGGCAATCGGCGACGGTCGGCCGCAATCTCATCTTGGTTCGCCGTTCGAAAGCCCGCCCTTGCCGCGCCCGAAAATCTATCTCGCCGGTCCCGAAGTCTTCCTGCCCGACGCCCGCGAGATCGGCCTGCGCAAGAAGGCCCTGTGCGAGGATTTCGGCTTCGTCGGGCTCTATCCGCTCGACAATGATTTTTCAGCTGCGCCGGGCGAAAGGTTGGATGAAAAAATCTTCGCCGCGAATATGGCTTTGATGCGCGGGGCCGACGCCGGGATTTTCAACCTGACGCCCTTTCGCGGAATCAACGCCGATCCCGGCACGGCCTTCGAGCTGGGTTTTTTCGCCGGGCTGGACAAACCGGTCTTCGCCTATAGCCATCATGCCGCGCCTCTGTTCGACCGCGTCGCGGCGGAATTTGGCGCCCAGCCGTCGTCGGACGGCGGGCATCGCGATAGCGCCGGGCTGATGATCGAGAATTTCGGCAATGCCGATAATCTTATGCTCGATAGCGCACTTCGCGCCCAGAGCCGCGCGGTCGTGCGGCCGGACGCGACCCTCACCGATCCCGGCGCGCTGGAGATGTTCGCCGCCTGTCTGCGGCAGGCGCGGCTGCATTTCGGGTTTTGACGCGCCCCGCCGTCATCCTCTGAGTTGACGGCGCGATCCGCTCACGCGCAAGCGACAGCTTGCGTCTTCGCCCTTTTCGACGCGCGCGGAAAGCTTATGCTCCGCCGCGCTTCAGGAGTTCATCAATGCAAAAACGTCCGCTCGGCCGCACCGGCGTAACCGTCTCCGAAATCTGTCTTGGCACCATGACCTATGGCCAGCAGACCGATCAATCGGACGCCTTCGCGCAGATGGATTACGCGCTCGCTCATGGCGTGAATTTCTTCGACACCGCCGAGCTTTATTCGATCCCGCCCCGCGCCGAAACCTATGGGGCGACCGAACGCATCATCGGTCAATGGCTTTCCGCGCGAAAGAGCCGCGACAAGATCGTTCTGGCGACCAAGGTGGTCGGCCGCAGCTCGTCCCATTGGTTCCGCAATGGCGAAACGGCGCGGCTCGACCGCAAAAACATTTTCTACGCCGTTGAAAATTCGCTGAAGCGCCTGCAGACGGATTACATCGACCTTTACCAGCTTCATTGGCCCGACCGGCCGATGGCTCTGTTCGACGGCCTCTCCAACGCCTATCGCGATCACGGCGGCCCGGACGGCGTGACTTTCGAGGAAACGCTTTCCGCGCTGGGCGATCTGGTGAAGCAGGGCAAGATCCGCCATTTCGGCGTCTCCAACGAGACGCCCTGGGGCGTCAGCCAATTCTTGCGCGCGTCGGAGGCCGGCGTTGGGCCGCGTCTGGCGTCGATCCAGAACGCTTTTCACCTGCTCAACCGCCAGTTCGAGCTCGGCCTCGCCGAATTCGCCTTCCGCGAACAGACCGGCCTGCTGGCCTATTCGCCGCTCGGCCAGGGGTTTCTCACCGGCAAATATCTGCATGGCGCGCGGCCGGAGGGGGCGCGCTTTACCTTGTTCGCCCGCGGCCAGCGTTACGAGAAGCCGGGCGTGGACGAGGCCATCGAGGATTATCTGGCGCTTGCGAAGGAAGCCGGATTGCATCCGGTCCATCTCGCTCTGGCCTTCGTGACCTCGCGGCCCTTCGTCACCGCCAATATCATTGGCGCCACCAATCTCGACCAGCTCAAGCTGATCCTCGACGCGCCGCACAAGCTCGACCCGGAAATCCTGCGCCGCATCGACGCGATCCATCAGCTTCGCGGCAATCCGGCGCCGTAAGCGGGTTCGCCGCTTCACTGGGCCCTCCGGGATCGGCGGTCGATCGAGACGCCTCCACCGCTGCTGTAACGCCCGTGTTCAGGCGGGTCAGCGCTCGGCTCCGCCGCCCGGCGTCGCGAGCGAGCGGACATAGGCTGTGATGTCGCCGATTTCCTGCCGCGACAGGCTCAAATTCGGCATTTTCGGATGCGGGTCGGTCAGAAAGGAGGTCAGATCGCCATCCGTCTTGCGCTTGGCTATATCGAAAAAGCTCGGCACGTCGGCGCTGGCCTGTTTCTGGTCCGCCGCCACAATATGGCAGGGCGCGCACCAGCGCCGGGCGATGGTTTCGCCCTGAGCCGGGTCCGCCGGCGCCGCGGCGGCGGGATTCGCCAAGCCGAGCGCGCAAAACGGCGCCAACGAGAGGGTGAGAAGGCGGATGGTCGCGAAAAGGCGCATGAGTCGGGCTCCGGACGGCAAGTGTGAACTATCCGTCGCGCCGCGCGCAAGCGCCTTGTTTCAGGTCATTGCGCCGGCTGGCTCACCAGCACTTCGACATCGCGGTCCTGGCCGGAGGCGACCTTGAAGGTGGCCTGATAGGTCTTGTTCTCGTGGCGGGCGATGGCGACATATTCGCCCTCGGCGAGCACCAGCGAGGGAAAGGCGCCGATCAATTCGCGAATGACGTCGCCGCCGGGCGTGAGGATCGAGAAGCTGGTGTTGGCCAGCGCCTCGCCGCCCGGATTATTGACCAGTTTCAAGGTCATGGTCGCTGCGCGATGGCGCAGGGCGCCGGCGGTCATCTTGCCCGGCTGCACGCGCAGATCGGCGTAGACGGTCGAATTGGTGGGCGTGGCCGAGCCCGCCGAGAGATCCATCAGCTTGGAGACGATGTGATAATTGCCCTCGGGCAGACATTCCGGCTCTTCGGCCTTGAGATTGGGAATGATCAGCTTGGCTTCTGGATCGTCGCGGTCGGGCAGATAGACCATGATATTGAGCCGTGCGGGCGCGATCGGCGCGTCGCCGAGCGTCGCGCTGATTTTCAGCGCGCCGGCGTTCATCACCAGCCTTTCGCTTACCTGCGCGCCGCTCACCGAAATCTGCTTGGTCGCGCCGGCGAGGCCGCAGGCGACATGGACGATGTAATCGCCCTCGGAGAGATTGAAGGTCGGCGTCGCCTGGCTGGATTCGGCCTCCAGCGCATAGACGCCGTCGGCATTGGCGCGCGCGTCGAACACCCGCCAGTTGAGTCCGGTGCGGATGGCCTGGATGTCGCCCGGCGCGAAGACCGCATTGAGCGAGACCGGGACGCGCGGCGTCTGCGGCGGGGCCTTGTCGGCCTGCGGCGGGGCTTTGTCGGCCTGCGGCGCTTGCGGCCGGGGCGCGACGGGGGGCGCGCCGACCAGCGGCGGCGGCGAGGTCAGATCGGGCGGCAGGTCCGGCGTCTGCGCCAGCGCTCCGCCCGGCGGCGAGGCCAGGACCAGCGCAAGGGCGAGAACAGGGCTCGGCGCGGAAAATCCCGCGATCCGTCCGTTCGCCTTCGCCTGTCTTGTCCGCCGCAATCGCATGGTCCGCCCTTCTAAGGGATGTGGCATCGGTTTACAAAACGACCTTTTTAGGGCTTTGTGCCCGAAAATCCGGGATCAAGCCATGACGGAACCGCTCAAGAACGACACCCTCCGGCTGCTTTCGGGCCGCCGTTCCGCGCCGCCGATCCAGATGCGCGGGCCGGGGCCGGACGCGCAGGAATTGCGCTCCATTCTCACCTTGGCCTCGCGCGTGCCGGACCACGGCAAACTCACGCCCTGGCGCTTCATCCTGTTTGAGGGCGAGGGCCGCCAGCGCGCCGGCGACATTCTCGCCGAGATCTACGCCCGCCGCGAGCCCGCCGCCGACGCCCAGCGCCTGGAACTGGAGCGGGGCCGATTCGCCCGCGCGCCGCTGGTGGTCGGCGTTGTGTCGCGCGCCGCGCCGCATGTCAAAATCCCCGAGTGGGAGCAGCAATTGACGGCTGGCGCCGTGTGCATGGCGCTCACCGTGGCGGCGACCGCGCTCGGCTTCCGCACCGCCTGGCTCACCGAATGGTGCGCCTATGACCGCGAGGCGCTGACCCGGTTCGGACTGGCCGAACAGGAGAAGATCGCCGGATTCATCCATATCGGCCGGGTCGAGAACGCGCCCGAGGATCGCCCGCGACCGGACGTGGACGCGCTCGTCACGAGGTTCTGACCGACGCGAAAGCGGCGTTGATCGCCCGCGCCTGCCGCGGGGTCAGCGCGAACTTGCCGGAAAAGCCGTCGCGCGCCGCGCGCGCGCAGCTTTGCGCGAAAGCCTCGCCCTCGCCTTGCTCCGCGCAATCGAAGGCGGGCGCCTGGGCCGCTTTCGCCGCGAACAGGCACAGGCTCCGCGCGACGCGCAAGGGTTCCGGCGCCTGGTCGACGACGACGCCGATCCGCTCCGCGAGCAAAGCCTCGTCGCGGCCGATTCCGATCAGGCGCCGGGTGGCGCGCGCGATCGAGCCGAGTTCGAACAAAGCGGCGGGGGAATCCGCGGCCAGGGCGAGAATGTGCGTGCAGCCGTCGGACAGGCCGTTTTCCGCCTCACGCACGGCGAGCTTGGCGCCGAGATGCTGGATGTCGCGCCCGCCGACGGCGTCGGGCAGGATGATTCCATCGGGCGGCCCGGCCATGACCGCGTCGAGATCGGCGTCGATGAGGCCCGAGGCCAGTGGATGGACCCGGATCAGGATGGGCTTTCCCGTCCTGCGGGCGGCCGCGATCCAGTCGAGCGCGCTGGCCCGGGCGGCCTCCGCCTCAAATTCCCCGATCCCGGCGAGATCGACGGCGAAAGCATCCGCTTCGCCCGCCAGCGTTTTCGGCATGGCGCTGTCGGGACGATCGGCGCGCGGCAAAGCCGGAACAACGAGAATGGAGCGCATGACGGCTTTTCCCGACGCGCGATGCGCGCGAATCAAAATGACGGTTAAGCAAAATTTTACCTTGTTTGGTCATCCTGTGTTAACCGGCCGCAGGAGGGCGGCCGCGCTTAGCCCGGCGGGACGCGCATGATCGTTCGCAAATTCATTCAATGGTCCGAGAATGCGCCGGCCAGCGCCCGCGCGGAAGCCGTGGGCGCGCTGGCGCGGGCTTATCTCTACGGCGACATGGACTCCGGCCAGCGCGCCGAGGCCGAGCAGATTCTCTACGCGATGCTCGACGACGCCTCGCCGCTGGTGCGGCGCTCGCTCGCCGAAAGCCTGGCCAGCGCGGTCGAGGCGCCGCCGGCCATCGTTGTCGGCCTCGCCCTCGACCAGTCCGATGTTTCCTCGGTGGTGC
>NZ_JAYSBG010000042.1:0-16709 GCF_041915505.1 Rhodoblastus sp.
TATGTCGATTCGGAAAATCAGGCCTCGCTCAACCTGCACGAAGCCTGCGGCTTCCGCCGCGTCGCTTTTCTCGAAGGCATCGGCTTCCGCTTCGGCCGCTGGACCGACAGCGTCATGCTGCAGCGGTTGCTGGGGCCGGGCGCCAGCGAGCCGCCGCCCGGCTATGTGCCGCTGTCACGTATCGGGGTCAGCGACATAAGTATGGAATCGGATTGAGCCGTCGGGCGCCGTCTCGCGATAGACGCCCTGGATTTCCGCTTCGAAGCCGGGGAACAGATTGGCGCCGCGCTCGAAGGTTTTCAGATAATCGAGCATGGGCCGAGCGCGCTCGTCGAGAATTTCGCCCGGCGCGATGGTGGCGATGCCCGGCGGATAGACCACCCAGAGCGTGGTCGCCATCTTGCCCTCGACCTGGTCGATCGGGAGATATTGCACCTGGTTGCGGGTCAGTTTCTGCACCGCCTCCTGCGGCCGCATCGCGATATGCGGCAGATGTTCCGGGCGGAACTGGCGGCGCTGCAGGTCGCTGGTGCCGGCGTCGCGATAGAAGGCGTGCATCTGCTGGCACAAATCGCGCAGACGCATCCCGGAATAGCGCTTCGCGCGCTTCGCCACAAATTCCGGAATGACCTCCTCCAGCGGCGCGTTCTGGTCGTGATAGGTCTTGAAGGCGACCAGAGCCGAGATCAGCGCGCCCGCCTTGCTCGATTCGACGCCCGGCGTCAGCAGGAACAGCAGCGAATTGAGGTCGTTCTTTTCCGGCACGATGCGGTTCTCGCGCAAATATTGCGCGACCACCGGCGCCGGCACGCCATGATCCGAATAGTCGCCGGTGGCGCGGTTGAAGCCGGGCGCGATCAGGGTGAGCTTGCAGGGGTCTGTCAGGGCATAGCCGGGCGCGACATGGCGGAATCCGTGCCAGTTCGCGCCGGGCTCGAAGGTCCAGAACGCCGGATTGCTGGCGATATCGTCGGTCGGCGCGTCCTCCCAGGCGATGCGGCCGTCGGCCGTCTCGACTTCATCGGCGACGAAGGGGTCGAAGAACCAGCCCAGCTCCTTGCTCTTGGCCTTTTCCTTGAACTCCTGCCCGAGCGCCCGGATCTTCTTGCGAATCTCGATGCCGAGCCGGATGGTGTCGTCCCACAGGACCTCGCCGGATTTGCCCTTCATCATCTGCGCGCCGACGTCGAGCGAGGCGAACAAAGGATAGAACGGCGAGGTCGAGGCGTGGATCAGGAAGGTCTCGTTGAAGCGGCGATGTTCGATCCGCCGCGCCTGACCCTTGATATGGCGATCCTTGACGTGGATCTGCGAGGCTTGGGAAAAGCTCGCGAGCTGCTTGTGGGTCGATTGGGTGGCGATGATGCCGGGCGCGTCGGGGCCGAGATCCTTCAGCCCCATGGCGAAATGGCCGGCGAAGATCGGGTGGAATTTCATGAAGCCGGCCCAGGCCTCGTCGAACAGGATGTAGTCGCAGAGCGGGCCAATCTTGGCGAGAATCTTTTCGGCGCTATAGATCGTGCCGTCATAGGAACATTGCTCGATCACGGCGACGCGGAACGGGCGCTCCTTCTTCCACAGCGTCTCGTCCTTCACCAGCGGATTGTCGCGGATCTTCCTGCGGATCTTCTTCTCGTCCAAAGCCTCGTAATCGATCGGGCCGATCATGCCCTGCGGATTGCGGTCGGTCTCCAGATAGACCGGCACGCCGCCACCGAGCATCAGCGCGCCATGATGGGCGGCCTTGTGGTTGTTGCGGTCGAACAGGACGAGGTCGCCCGGCGCGACCAGAGCCGAGAGTACGACCTTGTTCGAGGCCGAGGTGCCGTTGAGGACGAAATAGGTCCGCTCGGCGCCGAAAATCTTGGCGGCTTCTTTCTGCGCCTTCAGCGCCGGACCTTCATGGACCAGCAGGTCGCCCAGCTCCAGCACCGAATTGTCGAGATCGTCGCGGAAGATCGCCTCGCCGAGATGTTCGACGAAAATCCGGCCGATCGGGCTGCGCGAATAGAACACGCCGCCATTATGGCCGGGGCAGGTCCAGAGCTGGTTGCCTTCTTCGGCATAATCGACCAGTTCGCCGAAAAACGGCGTCTTCATCGTCTCGGCATATTGCTTGAGCCGGCTGACGAGGTTCTTGGCGATGAATTCCGGGGTTTCCTCGGCGAGAAACACATAGCCGTCGACATTGTCGAGCACGTCGATCGGCAGGTCCTCGAATCTCTTGCGCCGCACCAGCAGAATGATCGGCATTTCGAGACCACGGCGGCGGACATAGGAGATCAGCCCCGCCGTCTTGGAGTTCATCCCCTTCTTGCCCCAGTCGACGATCATGCAGCCGATGGCGGCGTCGGTCTTGATCGCCAGTTCGGCGTCCTCGACGCGGCGGGCGCGGACCACTTCGAAGCCGGATTTCTCGACGGCGGCCACGATCTGGCGCAGGCGTTCGCCTTCAAGCTCGTCGGCGTCGAAGGCCGGAGCGCAGAGGAGGAAGGTGAAACGGCGGAAATAATCCATGGCGGCCCCGGACTCTGGTCGATTCATGCGTTGGTTTGACGCGCGGCCGTGACTCTTTGATGAAAACGCGCCTCCTGCCAAGCCCGGATTGGACAGGCGCCGAAATTTAAGATCGGGCCGCCGCCGCGCCGATCCCGCAAATGCGCGACGCGGCGTTTCCGCTTTTTCCATCTTCCCGCGCCGATAATGACTTTTCGCGGCCCTGCCGCCGCCGCCAAGGACGATCACGTCAACGACATTCGGACGAAGAGATGGCTCCTGATCTGGCCGCGCCTGTGCGGCGCGGGCGAAAATGATCACGCTGCATGTCCCGCAGGAGCGCCGGCGGGTGTTGAAAACCATTGCGCAAGCGGCGGGGTTTATCCCGTTCTACCGCGCCATGGCGCGCGCCCAGGGCGATCCGGTCGCGGCCGCCACGGCGGATTTTGTCGCCGGCCTGACCGAGGCGACGCGCGTCGGGCGCCCCTATCGGTTGCGGCGCGGCGTCACCACGCTTTATCGCGTGGTCCTGCCCGAGGGCGCCCATCTGATCGGCGATCCCGGCGGCTCGACGCTGCGGCTCGGCTATGACGGCGGCCTGCTCGCCAATGACACGCCGCTGCGCGCCGTGACGCTGGAAAATATCGTGTTCGACGGCGCCGGCCGGCGGATCAACGACGCCTTCGGGCTGCTGAATTTTTATGACGTGGCTCAGGTTGCGCTGGAGCATTGCACAGTGCGGAACAGCACGACCGGCCTGTTCCAGCATCGCTGCGGCGGGCGGGTTCGGCTTTGCACATTCGAGGACCTGACCGGAACCGCGATTCATGACGACAATTGCGCCGGCATGGTGATCGACGCCAACACCATCCAGCGCTGCGGCGACAATGGCGTTCATCATTGGAGCCTGCATTCGAAACGCCACGACGGCTCCCGCATCAGCAACAACACCATTACCGACATCGCCAACCGCTCCGGCGGCCTCGGCCTCTATGGCAATGGCGTGCGCGTCGCCGAATGCGGGCCGGTCACGGTCGAGAACAATGTGATCGAGCGCTGCGCCTATACGGCGGTGCGCAATACCGGCGGTTGGGAGATCACAATCGCCAACAATCGTTGCAAGACCTTCGGCGAAAAGGCCATGTATGCCGAATTCGGCTTTCGCGACGCGCGCTTTCTCAACAATGTGATCGCGGATTGCGGCGCCGGCATTTCCGCGACCAATTATGTCGGGCCAGGCAATGGCGCCGGGGCCCTCATCTCCGGCAATATCGTCAGCGGCTTGCGGCCGTCGCATCCCGACGGCGAATTCGGTCCGCGCATGGGCTGGCTGCATGGCGTCCATGCCGAGGGCGACGCCCGCGTGATCGGCAATATCGTGACCGGATCGCCGGCGGTGGCGATCCTGGCCGGGTTTTTCGAAGCGCGGCAGAATGTCCGGGTCGAGGCCAACCGGCTGATCGACAATGATTACGCCATAGGCGTCGCGACCCAGGGCGATCCCGGTCCTTGCGAAATTGTCGAAAATGACATGCGCGGTTCGAAAAAGGCGAATATCGTGGCCATGTTCCAAGAGCGCGTGATCAGCGGCGACCTCGCCTTGCCGGGCGCCGCGAATCCATACAGGAACCTGGTCATTCGCGGAAATCACGTGCTGTGACGCCCGCGCCGGCGCGGGCGTTTTGGTATTCGTTAAGGATGTTGCTAACATCCGCGTTCGGCGCTTCTCGCGCCACAGGTCGGAGCGCAGGTCGCAATGGGCAAGGTCAGGAAAGTCGCCGTTCAGATGGACCCCATCGAGCGGATCAATATCGTCGGCGATTCGACCTTCGCTCTGCTGCTTGAAGCGCAGGCGCGCGGCTTCGAGCTCTATTATTACACGCCGGATCAGCTTTCGCTGCGCGGAACGGATGTGATCGCGGTGGCGCAGGCCTTGCGCGTGCGCGACGTCAAGGGCGACCATTACGATCTCGGCGTCGCGCGCGAGTTCTTCCTGCGCGACATGGACGTCGTCCTGCTGCGCCAGGACCCGCCGTTCGATCTCGCCTATATCACCTCGACCCATCTGCTCGAAAAGATCGGCGGGCGCACTTTGGTGGTCAACGACCCCGCCAGCGTGCGCAATGCGCCGGAAAAACTGTTCGTGATGGATTTCCCGCACTTGATGCCGCCGACGCTGATCACGCGCGACAAGAGCGCCATCGACGCCTTCCGCGCCGAGCACGGCGAGGTGGTGATGAAGCCCTTGCACGGCCATGGCGGCGCGGCGGTGTTCCGGCTGATGGCGGAAGACGCCAATTACGGCTCGCTCTATGATCTGTTCGCGACCAGTTTCCGCGAGCAATGGGTGGTGCAGAAATTCCTGCCGGCGGTCAGCCGGGGCGACAAGCGCATCATTCTGGTCGATGGCGAGCCGGGCGGCGCGGTCAATCGCGTGCCGGCGGCCAATGACATCCGCTCCAATATGGTGCGCGGGGGCGCCGCCGAGGCGACCGAACTGTCGCCGCGCGAGCGTGAGATCTGCGCGACCATCGGGCCGGAACTCAAGAGGCGCGGGCTGGTTTTCGTAGGGATAGACGTGATCGACGGCTATCTGACCGAAATCAACGTGACGTCGCCGACCGGCATTCGCGCCATCAAGCGCACCGGCGGCCCCGATGTCGCGGCGACGATCTGGAACGCGATCGAGGCCAAGGCCGCGACGCTGGAGGCGGTGGGATGAACATTCAGGGCAATGTCGCCGGCCGCGACCAGGCCGCCCGGGAGCCGGCGGCCTCGGGGCCGAAATGGACCGGCCCCCGGCTCGAACTGCCGATGAAGGCCCTGATCGACCGCGCCGCGCTCGACGCCCGCATCGCCAAGCTGGCGGAAAAGCATGGCGGCGAAAGCGCGGAATTTCGCAAGGCCGCGGTCGAGATTTTCGCGGAATTCCTGTCGCGCGGCGCGGCGACGGCGCGCGCCGCGCTGGAGGAGAAAGGCTCGGGCCTGGCCTGCGGCGCGCATCTCGCTTATGTCGAGGACGAGATCATCCGCGCCATTCATTCCTGCGTGGTGAAATATATCCATCCGAGCGCCAATAGCGGCCGGCTCTGCGTGGTCGCGGTCGGCGGCTACGGGCGCGGGGCGCTGGCGCCGGGTTCCGACATCGATCTTTTGTTCCTGCTGCCGAGCCGCGGCCATGCCGCGGAAGAGGCGGCGGTCGAATCCATGCTCTATCTGCTGTGGGACCTCAAGCAGAAGGTCGGTCACGCCACCCGCACGGTCGAGGAATGCCTGCGGCAGGCCAAGGCGGATATGACCATCCGCACGACCTTGCTGGAATGCCGCTATCTGCTGGGCGACCGCGCCTTGCTCGACACTTTGCTGCAGCGGTTCGATCAGGAAATCGTGCGGACGACGGCGCCCGAATTCGTCGCGGCCAAGCTCGCCGAGCGCGACCAGCGCGTGCAGCGCGCCGGCTCGTCGCGCTATCTGGTCGAGCCCAATGTCAAGGAAGGCAAGGGCGGGTTGCGCGACCTCAACACCTTGTTTTGGATCGCCAAATACGCCTATCGCGTGCAGGACGCCGACGCTCTGGTCGGCGTCGGCCTGTTCAGCGAGCAGGAGCTGCGGATGTTCCGCCGCTGCGAGACCTTTTTGTGGAAGGTCCGCTGCTTCATGCATTTCCTGACCGGCCGTTCCGAGGAGCGGCTGAGCTTCGAACTGCAACGCCAGATCGCGGCGCAGCTCGGCTATAATACCGCGCGCGACGGTCTGTCCGGCGTCGAGCGCTTCATGAAGCATTATTTCACGGTCGCCAAACAGGTCGGCGACCTCACCAATATTGTCTGCGCCGCGCTGGAGGAGCGCCAGGCCAAGCCGCGCGCGGTGTTCGACCGCTTCGTCGGCAAATTGCGCCGTCGCGCCAAGCCGCGCGACCTCGGCCCCTTCGCGCTGGAAACCGATCGCGTCACCGTCGCCTCGACCGATGTGTTCGACAAGGATCCGATCAATCTCATTCGGCTGTTCTCGATCGCCGCCCGTAACGAATTGCCGATCCATCCCGACGCCCTGCGCCTGGTGACGCAATCGCTGCCGCGCATCGACAACCGCCTGCGCGCGGACCCGGAAGCCAACAAGCTGTTTCTCGAAATCCTGACCAATGCGAAATCGAGCGAGCGGGCGCTGCGGCTGATGAACGAGGCCGGCGTGCTCGGCCGCTTCATCCCGGATTTCGGCCGCATCGTGGCGATGATGCAGTTCAACATGTACCATCACTATACGGTGGACGAGCATCTGATCCGGGCCGTCGGACAGATGGCGGCGGTCGATTCGCGCGAGCTGATCGCCGAATTGCCGCTGGCCAGTTCGATCATGCCGACCATCAGCCACCGGCGCGCGCTTTATGTGGCCATGCTGCTGCATGACATCGCCAAGGGGCGCAAGGAAGACCATTCCATCGCCGGGGCCGAGATCGCCCGCAAGCTTGGGCCGCGCCTCGGCCTCAGCGAGGCGGAGACGGAAGCCGCCGCCTGGCTGGTGGAATATCATCTCATCATGTCCAATATCGCGCAGAGCCGCGACCTCGGCGATCCGCGCACGATCGAGGGCTTCGCCAAGGTGGTGCAGACCATCGAGCGGCTCAAGATGCTGCTGATTCTCACCGTCTGCGACATTCGCGCGGTCGGTCCGGGCGTGTGGAACGGCTGGAAGGGCGAATTACTGCGCACGCTCTATTGGGAGACCGAGGTCGTGCTGGCCGGCGGCCATTCCTCGGTCGATCGCCGGCGCCGCGTCCAGAAGTCGCAGACCGAATTGCGCGAAAAGCTGCCGGCCTGGTCGGATCACGAATTCGCCGATTATGCGGCGCGCCATTATCCGGCTTATTGGCTCAAGGTCGATCTGCCGCATCGCATCCAGCACGCGCAATTGCTGCACGCGAGCGCGGTGGAGATGAGTTCGCTGGCGACGGAAGTGGCGACCGACGCTTTCCGCGGCATTACCGAACTGACCGTGATTGCGCCGGATCATCCGCGCCTGCTGTCGATCATCGCCGGCGCCTGCGCCGCTTCGGGCGCCAATATTGTCGACGCGCAGATTTTCACCACCACCGACGGGTTGGCGCTGGACACGATTTCCATTTCCCGCGCCTTCGACCAGGACGAGGACGAGTTGCGACGCGGCAAACGCATCGCCCGTGCGGTCGAGCAGGCTTTGCGCGGCGAGATTCGCCTCGGCGATATCGTGGCGGCCAAGGCGGAAAAAACGCCTTCGCATGGCGAGACCTTCAGCGTGCCGCCGGATGTCGTGATCGATAACAGCCTGTCCCATATGTACAGCGTGATCGAAGTGTCCGGCCTCGACCGCCCCGGCCTGCTCTACGAGCTGACCCTGACCTTGTCGAAACTCAATCTGAACATCGCCTCGGCCCATATCGTGACTTTCGGCGAAAAGGCGGTCGACACTTTCTATGTCGGCGACCTGACCGGGGCCAAAGTGGTCAATCCCGCGCGTCAGGCGGCGGTGCGCCGCAATCTGATGGAGGTGTTCAACCCCAAGCGGAAAGCTTGATTTTTGCCGCATTCGGCCCGATATGCAGGCCGAACCACATCAAGGTCGCAAGGGTCCGAGTATGAACGACGGCAAGAATCCGCAAAACGACAGGGTTTCGCAGACGGAAGAGGCTCCGGCGAGCGCGCCGGACCCGACGCCGGTCCAGAGCGAAGCGGAGCGCGACGCGGCCGCCGTGCAGGCGCTGATCGCCGAGAACGCCAGCCTCAAGGACAAGGTGCTGCGCACCCTCGCGGAAATGGAAAATCTCCGCCGCCGCACCGAAAAGGAAGTGTCCGACGCCAAAGCTTATGGCGTGACCTCCTTCGCGCGCGACATGCTGACCTTCGCCGACAATCTGCGCCGCGCGCTGGAGAACGTCCCGCCCGAGACCCGCGAGGCCGCCGACAACACGCTGAAGGCCTTTGTCGAAGGCATCGAACTGACCGAGCGCGATTTCCTCTCACGCTTGTCTCGCCATGGCGTGCGCAAGCTGGAGCCCAAGGGCCAGAAATTCGACCCGAATTTCCACGAGGCCTTGTTCGAGGCCCATGACGAAAGCGTGCCGCCCGGCACGGTCGCGCATGTGGTCGAGGAAGGCTTCGCCATTGGCGAGCGCGTCTTGCGCCCGGCCAAGGTCGGCGTCGCCAAAGGCGGCGCCAAGGAAGGCGGCGGCAAGCCGAACTAGCGCCGGTTTTACTCAAAAACCGGCTAGGAACAAACGTGACGCCGAGCTGATGCGAGGGATCTCATGATCGCGACCTTTCGCGATCATGAAAAGGAAAAGTCCATGCTCCTGCTCAAGCCGGGCCTGCGTCTCTACAAGGCGGCGCTGGACCGGGCTGCGCAGGAGGCTTTGCTGGACGATCTCCGTGCGGTCCTGCGCGCGGCGCCTTTGTTCCGGCCCAGAATGCCGCGCTCGGGCCAGGAATTTTCGGTCCGCATGAGCAATTGCGGCCCGCTCGGCTGGGTTTCCGATATTTCGGGCTACCGCTATCAGGCTTTCCATCCCGAGACCGGGCGGCCCTGGCCGCCAATGCCGGACAGCGTGTCGAAGCTTTGGCGCGATTTCGCGGAATGCGCGCTCGAACCGGACGCCTGTCTGATTAACCACTATGACGAGGCGGCGCGGATGGGCCCCCATCAGGACCGCGACGAAGCGGATGTTTCCGCGCCGATCCTGTCGCTGTCGCTGGGCTGCTCCTGCCGTTTCCGCTATGGCGGCGAAACGCGCCGCGACCCAAGCGCGACCGTCCGGCTCGATTCCGGCGACATTGTCGTCTTTGGCGGCCCGGCCCGGCTGATGTTCCACGGCGTGGACCGGATCTTGCCGGGGACGTCGACCCTGTTGAACCCGCCCGGCCGGATCAATCTGACCCTGCGCCGGGCGAGGTGACTGGCCTCAGGCCGTCAGCACCTGCTTGGATTCGACCGTCGAATCTGCCTTCAGGCGATAGACCAGCGGCACGCCGGTCGCCAGCTCCATCGAGGGGATGGTTTCCGGCGTCAGCCGGTCGAGCACCATGACCAGCGCACGCAGCGAATTGCCATGGGCGGCGACAATGGTGCGCTCGCCGCGCAGCACGGCAGGCAGGATCTCCTGATTGTAATAAGGCAGCACGCGAGCGACCGTATCCTTCAGGCTTTCGCCGCCGGGCGGGGGCACGTCATAGGAGCGCCGCCACAGATGGACTTGATCCTCGCCCCATTTCTGGCGGGACTCATCCTTGTTGAGACCGGAGAGGTCGCCATAGTCGCGCTCGTTGAGCGCCTGGTTTTTCGTCACCTTCAGGCCGCTCTGGCCCAGCTCGTCCAGCATCAATTTCATCGTATGCTGGGCGCGGGTCAGGTCGGAGGTGAAGCCCGTATCGAAGGTCAAGCCCAGAGCCTTCAGGCGCTGGCCGGCGGCCTTGGCCTCGCCGACGCCCTGATCTGTCAGGCCCGGGTCTTTCCAGCCGGTGAAGAGATTTTTCAGGTTCCATTCGCTCTGGCCATGGCGGACGAGCACGAGAAGGCGTTCGGACACTTGGTTCTCCTGGCTTGCAATTTCCGGCGCCGCGCGTGGCGGCTTCCGCTTCGATCAGATTGTTCCGGCCCGCCTCTTCTCACGCTTTCGCCATGGCGCGCCGTGACGGACATCAAAGTCCGAGCACGTCGGCCATGGAATAGAGCCCCGGCTTGCGGCCGCGCCCCCATAGCGCGGCCCGAACCGCGCCACGGGCGAAAATGCCGCGATCCTCGGCGCGATGGGTGAGTTCGATGCGCTCGCCGGCGCCGGCGAAAATGACGGTGTGGTCGCCGACCACCGTGCCGCCGCGCAATGTGGCGAAGCCGATGTCGCCGGCCTTGCGCGCGCCGGTATGGCCGTCGCGCGAGCGCACGCTGTGCTCGGCCAGAGCGACCTCGCGGCCCTTCGCCGCCGCTTCGCCCAGCAGAAGCGCGGTGCCGGACGGCGCGTCGACCTTCATGCGATGATGCATTTCCAGAATTTCAACGTCCCAGTCGACGCCGAGCGTCTTGGCGACCTTTTCGACCAGGCCGGCGAGCAGGTTGACGCCGAGGCTCATATTGCCGGAGCGCACGATCACGGCATGGCGGGCGGCGGCGTCGAGCTTGGCGAGGTCGTCGTCGGTCATGCCGGTGGTGCCGACGACATGGACGATGCGCGCCTGGGCGGCGAGCGCCGCGATTTCGACGGTCGTCGCCGGGGTGGTGAAATCGATCACGCCATCGGCCTTGAGCAGAGCAGTGAGCGGGTCGTCGGCGATGGTCACGCCGAGCGGGCCGAGGCCGGCGAGTTCGCCCGCATCGCGGCCGAGCGCGGCCGATCCGGGGCGCTCCAGCGCGGCCGAAAGGACCGCGCCTTCGGTCGCGGCGATGGTCCTGACGAGCATCTGGCCCATGCGCCCGGCGGCGCCGACGACGACAAGACGCATCTCACTCATTGCAAATTCTCCGCGATTTCGCCGGACAGTCCGCTGCTCTATAGGCTTTTTCGCCGTGGGGCAAAAGCCGCGACGCGCCGGTCTCGGCGGAAAGGCCAAGGCACTGTCTCAAAGCTGACGGATTGCTGTCATTGGCGGGTCATTTTGGTCCGCTAGGGTCGCTGTCGTCCAGAAGCGCTGTCCCCCAGTCCTCAGGACCAACGCCGGGCCGGATGTACGCCCGGCGTTTTTGTTTGGCGTTCAGGCGAAAACTTCCGCGATTTCCTGCTGAATGGCGAGCGCGGCTTCGCGCGGATCAGGCGCGGCGACAATGGGCCGCCCGACGACGATATGGTCCGCGCCGCGGCGGAAGGCTTCGGCCGGCGTCGCGACCCTTTTCTGGTCGCCGAGCGCCGCGCCGGCGGGGCGCACGCCCGGCGTCACCAGCAACAGGTCGCCGCCGACCAGAGCGCGGGTCGCGACCAGCTCCTCCGGCGAGAGGATCAGCCCGGCGATTCCGGCCTCTTTCGCCTGGAGCGCGCGCAGGGCGACCAGCCCTTTGACGTCGAGCCGATAGCCGGCCGCGGCGAGGTCGTCGTCGTCGTAGGACGTCATCACCGTCACGCCGAGCACCTGCAGGGCGGAGCCTTCGGCGCCGCGCCGGGCCGCGGCGAGGGTTTGCGGAAAGGCGTGGACGGTCAGGAAGCGCACGCCGAGCCGGGCGATCTGCGCGGTCGCCTTTTCCACCGTATTGCCGATGTCGTGCAATTTGAGATCGAGAAAGACCTGCTTGCCGGCGCCGGCCAGCTCTTCCACGAGGGCGAAGCCGCCGCCATAGGCCAGTTCCATGCCGATCTTGTAGAATTCCACGCTGTCGCCGAGGCGCTCGACCATGGCGCGGGCCTGGGCGGGTTCGGGCAGATCAAGCGCGACAATCAGTTTTTCGCGCAATGGGTCGCGGTTCGGATGAGGCATGGGGCGGGTTCCGTCGCTGCGGGAGACGCCGCCTTATAGGCCTGAACGTCTTGCCGCGCGACGGCCAAGTTCAGCCCCGAAGTTCAGCCCCGAAGTTCATCCGCGCCTGGTTGTCTCCAACCGGGCGGGATGTTTGACGCGCGCGTGTTTGGCGTGGTTCGCGCTCAGGCGCGCGCGGGCCTCTTCCAGTTCGTCGCGGATTTCGCGGCCGAAACGCCGCGAGCCGCTCAGCAATTTGTCGATCACGTCCGGCTTCGACTCGACGGCGTGGGGGCAGTCGACATGCCGATAGACGAAGATGCGCGCGGGCGGCAGGTTGAGCCAGATCGGCGCGAGGCTCTGGGTGGCGAAATGGTCGCGCGCCGCGAGGTGACTCGGAACCGGCGATTTCACGCCATAGGTGAACTGGATGAAGCGACCCTCGGCGCCCATCAGCGCGAAGGCCTGACGCAGCAGCGACAGGCGGATGTGCTCCGGCTTGGTGAGCAGAGGCAGGCTGGAGACCACGGCGGCCGGGGCGGCGTCCAGCACGGGGCCTAGCGTGTCCGCCAGCCGATAGGCGTCGCCCTGGACCACTTTCACATGGGGAAATTTCTTCCGCAGCAACAGGCAGAACGAAGGCTCGAATTCGACCAGCACCAGCCGGTCCGGCGCGACGCCGCGCGCGAGCAAAGCCTGGGTGACCGGGCCGGTGCCCGGGCCAAGCTCGACGATCGGCCCCGGCCGGTCCGGATCGACGCATTGCGCCATGGCGCGGGCGAGGAAGCGGCCCGAAGGCGTGATGGCGCCGGCCAGCAGCGGATTTTCCAGCCAGGATTTGATGAAACGCGCTTCGTCGCTGAGACGGAGGTCGATCAGATTTTTCGGGCCAGGATGCAGTTTCGCCTGACGTCTTTGCGCGCTCAATTTTTCCTTGCCCCTCAGGACCGGCGGGAGCGGCGAGAATCGCTCACATTCACGAAACCGTCAAGGAAACGGGACCGGCATTCAATCAGGTTAGATCGAAAAATTCTTTCATTTTGGCGAAAAAGCCAGTCGATTCCGGATGAGTCTTGTGGGTCGACTCGTTTTCGAACTCCGCCAGCAGCTCTTTTTGCCGCTTGGTCAGGTTCTGCGGCGTCTCGACATTGGCCTGGATGTAGAGATCGCCGAAATCGCGCGCGCGCAGCACCGGCATGCCGCGGCCCTTGATCTTGAACTGGCGGCCGGATTGCGCGCCTTCCTCGACCTTGACCTTGATTTCCGTTCCGTCGACGCCGCGCACCTTGATCTCGCCGCCGAGCGCGGCCTGGACCATGGTGATGGGCGCACGGCAGTAAAGGTCGGCGCCCTCGCGCTGGAAGAAGGGATGCGGCTTGACCGAAAGGAAGATGTAAAGATCGCCCGAAGGCCCGCCGCGCAGGCCGGCCTCGCCCTCGCCGGCGAGCCGGATGCGGGTGCCGTCCTCGATGCCGGCTGGAATATTGACCGAAAGCGCGCGTTCGCGGGTGACGCGGCCGGCGCCGGCGCAGCTCGGGCAGGGATTGTCGATCACCTCGCCGCGTCCGTGGCAGGACGGGCAGGCGCGTTCGATCGAGAAAAAGCCCTGCTGGGCGCGCACGCGGCCATGGCCGCCGCAGGTCGAGCAGGTCTTGGGCTTGGAGCCCGCCTTGGCGCCGGAGCCGGCGCAGACGTCGCAGGTGACCGAAGTGGGGATTTTCAGCGAGGCCGTCTTGCCGCGATAAGCCTCTTCGAGCGTGATTTCCATGTTATAGCGCAGGTCCGCGCCGCGCTCGCGGCCGGAGGAGCGCCCG
The DNA here is from genome assembly GCF_041915505.1 of Rhodoblastus sp. Lineage (GTDB taxonomy): Bacteria > Pseudomonadota > Alphaproteobacteria > Rhizobiales > Beijerinckiaceae > Rhodoblastus. The sequence goes on from NZ_JAYSBG010000042.1 coordinate 13,718, forward strand.
CGCCGGCCGCCGCCCATCACATCGCCGAACAGATCGTCGAAAATATCGGCCATGGAGGCGGCGAAACCCTCGCCCATGCCGAAACCGCCGAAGCCCGCGCCGCCGCCGCCATTTTCGAAAGCGGCATGGCCGAAACGGTCGTAGGCCGCGCGCTTCTGCTCGTCAGACAGGACCTGATAGGCCTCGTTAACTTCCTTGAACCTGTGCTCGGCGTCGACGTCGCCGGGATTGCGGTCGGGATGCAATTGCATCGCCTGTTTGCGGAAGGCGCTCTTGAGGTCGCTTTCGGTGCAGGTGCGGGAAACGCCGAGAACTTCATAAAAGCAGCGTTTGGCCATCGATGACGCCATCCGGTTTTGTCATTCGGTGAAGGGAAGTCGCCTCACGAGCTAGACGTTACAGCCTGTCGACGCAACCGTTTTTTGCCCGGAGGAAACGCATCCGCAGCGCGGCCGGGGCGCTGGCGCCCCGGCCTCTTGGCAGTTCCTGAAGGGTCGATCCCGCGCGGATCAGGCGCCCTTCTTGTCGTCCTTGACTTCCTTGAAGTCGGCGTCGATCACGTCCTCGTTGGCCCCTTGGGCCCCCGCAGCGCCGGCGGCGGCGGAAGCCTGTTCGGCCTTGTACATGGCCTCGCCGAGCTTCATCGACGCCTGGGCCAGCTCATTGGCGCGGGCGTTGATCGCCTCGACGTCCTCGCCTTCGAGCGCGGTCTTGAGGCTGGCGATCGCCGCCTCGATGGCGCTGTTGTCCGAGGCCGCGACCTTGTCGCCGAATTCCTTCAGCGATTTCTCGGCCGAATGGATCAAGGCCTCGCCCTGGTTGCGGGCGTCGACCAGTTCGCGGCGTTTCTTGTCCTCGGCGGCGTGCGCCTCGGCGTCCTTGACCATCTTGTCGATGTCGGATTCCGAGAGGCCGCCCGAGGCCTGGATGCGGATCTGCTGCTCCTTGGCGGTCGCCTTGTCCTTGGCGGTTACCGACACGATGCCGTTGGCGTCAATGTCGAAGGTCACCTCGATCTGCGGCATGCCGCGCGGCGCCGGCGGAATGCCGACAAGATCGAACTGGCCGAGCAGCTTGTTGTCCGCCGCCATTTCACGCTCGCCCTGGAAGACGCGGATGGTGACCGCGGTCTGGGAATCCTCGGCGGTCGAGAACACCTGGCTCTTCTTGGTCGGGATCGTGGTGTTGCGGTCGATCAGGCGGGTGAACACGCCGCCGAGCGTCTCGATGCCGAGCGACAGCGGGGTCACGTCGAGCAGCAGCACGTCCTTGACGTCGCCCTGCAGCACGCCGGCCTGGACGGCGGCGCCGATGGCGACGACCTCGTCCGGGTTGACGCCCTTGTGGGGCTCCTTGCCGAAGAACTGCTTCACGATCTCCTGGACCTTCGGCATGCGGGTCATGCCGCCGACCAGAACCACTTCGTTGATCTCGCCGGCGGACAGGCCAGCGTCCTTGAGCGCCTTGCGGCACGGCTCGATGGTGCGCTGGATCAGGTCGTCGACCAGAGCCTCATATTTGGCGCGGGTCAGCTTCAGGGTCAGGTGCTTCGGCCCGGAGGCGTCGGCGGTGATATAGGGCAGGTTGATGTCGGTCTGGGTGGCCGAGGACAGTTCGATCTTGGCCTTTTCGGCGGCCTCCTTCAGGCGCTGGAGGGCCAGCTTGTCCTTCTTGAGGTCGATGCCGTTGTCCTTCTTGAACTCGTCCGCGAGATATTCGACCAGACGCATGTCGAAGTCTTCGCCGCCGAGGAAGGTGTCGCCATTGGTGGACTTCACCTCGAACACGCCGTCGCCGATTTCCAGAATCGACACGTCGAAAGTGCCGCCGCCGAGGTCATAGACCGCGATCGTGCCGGAGCCCTTCTTGTCGAGGCCATAGGCGAGCGCGGCCGCCGTCGGCTCGTTGATGATGCGCAGCACTTCGAGGCCGGCGATCTTGCCGGCGTCCTTGGTGGCCTGGCGCTGGGCGTCGTTGAAATAGGCCGGGACGGTGATGACCGCCTGGGTGACCTGCTGGCCGAGATAAGCCTCGGCCGTCTCCTTCATCTTCTGCAGGATGAAGGCCGAAATCTGCGAGGGCGAATATTGCTTGCCGTCCGCCTCGACCCAGGCGTCGCCATTGGCGGCCTTGACGATGTGATAGGGGACGAGGCCGATGTCCTTCTGGGTCATCGGATCGGCGAAGGTGCGGCCGATCAGGCGCTTGATGGCGAAAAACGTTTTTTCGGGATTGGTCACCGCCTGGCGTTTGGCCGGCTGGCCGGTGAGGCGTTCGCCGTCGTCGGTGAAGGCGACGATGGAGGGGGTGGTGCGCGCGCCTTCGGCGTTTTCGATGACCTTGGGGGTCGAGCCTTCCATCACGGCGACACAGGAATTGGTGGTGCCGAGATCGATGCCAATGACTTTAGCCATGAGTTTATGTTCCTTTCTTCGCAGAACCGTCGGACCCCGAAGCAGTCCGGTATTGGGCGGAGAACGTCTCGCCCGGTTCCCGACTTCCGTTCAAATTGGGATGAGGGCGCCCGCTTGCAAGAGCGCGCCTGATATAGGATTTGCGATTCCCGGCCGCAAGCGTCGCCGCGCCTTTCCGGCCTTTCGCCCGCCCGCGTCGTGATAAATTTACAACGGAGCCCGGCTTTTTGGCCCGGCGGCGCGAGCGTGTCTGGTCTTCGCGTGCAAAAGCCGAATAATTCCAAGCAAATATCGCTTAACGCTGTTCCGCGAATCGGCGCCCGTGTTTCAGCCGCCTTAACGGCCGAATGGGCAAGGTTTCAGAGCCGTTGAAACGGCCTCAAAGTTCAAACATGAACGATTAACAACTAAACCGTGGAGGAACAGATGAACCCGCGCTTTTCGACCAGGCTCTGGCCCGTCGTAGCCGTCGCCGCCGCTTTCGCGACGACGGCTCAGGCGGCCGATCTGCCGAGCGCCAAGGAGCCCCTGCCGCCGCCGCCGGTCGTCGACAGCTTCCAGCCCTATTTCATCAAGGT
>NZ_JAYSBG010000043.1:0-16568 GCF_041915505.1 Rhodoblastus sp.
TCCCTCCCATCCCCACTCGACTCTAGGCGCGGCCTCTCCCGGGCCGCGCCCTTTTTCGCGGCGGCGCGCGGCGCTTTTCGAGGGCTTCCGCTATGGTCTCGACAAGACGGAATTTCATGGAAATCGCCGCATGGGGCGCGGCTTGCTTTCCGGCCATCGCCGAAACGGCGGCGGCGCAAGAGCCCCAAAAGCCCTATATCGCACAGCCCGGCGACGGCGGTTTTGCGCGCGGGGCAACGGCATTGCCGCCGGGCGGCGCCGTCGCATGGCATGATCCAAAAGACGTTGCAAACATGCCGGAGTTCCGCTTCGCGCTGGACGCCGAGAAGCCGCACGTGGCGTCCGGCGGCTGGGTCAAGGAAGTGTCGGCGCGCCAGCTTCCGATCAGCCGGGCCATCGCCGGCGTCCACGCCCTGCTCAATCCCGGCGCCGCGCGCGAATTGCACTGGCACGCCAGCGCGGCGGAATGGGCCATCGTGCTCGACGGACGCTGCCAGACGGTGGTGATCGACCCGGCCGGCGCGAGCGAGATCAATAATTTCGAGCCCGGCGATATCTGGTATTTCGCCAAGGGGCACGGCCACGCTATCCAGACCATCGGCGACAAGCCATGCAATCTGCTGCTGGCGTTCGACGACGGCGCCTTCTCGCCCGATATCGGCGCCTTTTCGATCACCGACTGGATCGACCTTTCGCCCAAGGACATGCTGGCGCAGGAATTCGGCGTTCCGAAAGACGTATTCGACGCCTTTCCCAAGGGCGAGACCTTCATCCAGGCCGGCCCGATCCTGAAGCCGGAAGACGCGCTGGAGGCGCCCTGGCCGAAGGACTCGACCCATAAATTCCGGCTGAGCCGCGACGCAAAATCCGCGCGCGATTTCGACGGCGGAAGCTTCCGCCTCGCCAGCGCGAAGGAATTTCCCGCCTCCAGAACCATGACCGGCGCAACCATGACTTTGGAGCGCGGCGCATTGCACAAGCTGCACTGGCACCCCAACGCCAGCGAACTGATCTATTTTCTGCGCGGCCGGGGACATGTGGCTTTGTTCGGCTCGGGCGGACGCGGAAAAATCGCGGCATTCGGCCCCGGCGACATCGCCGCGATTCCGGCGGGCTTCGGCCACGCCATCCGCAACACCGGCGACGACGAACTCGAAATGGTCCAGGTCTGGGACAGCGGCCAATTCGAGGAAATCCTGCTCGACCGCATGGTGCGGTCGAGCCCCGCTTATCTGCTCGCCAATAATTTCGCCGGCGTTCCGCAGGAGACCATCGCGCGCCTGAAACGCGGCTGAACGAAGACGCGACGGCGAAAACGCCGCGCGAAAGAAAGATCCGGGAGAGGAACGAGATGGAGGCGGCGAGCGAATTATCCATGTCCGCGCGAACGGTCGAAGTCGCGCGTCAGGTTCTGTCCGGCCGCGCCCGCGGCTGGCGTGGCCATCTCGCTTTTGTCGGGCCGGCCGTCGTCGCGTCGGTCGCCTATGTCGATCCCGGCAATATCGCGACCAATATGCAGGCCGGCGCGCGTTATGGCTATGGCCTGCTGTGGGTCGTGCTGTTCGCCAATGCCGTGGCCATGTTGTTTCAGGCCATGTCGGCAAAACTCGGCATCGTCACCGGGCGCAATCTCGCCGAACTCTGCCGCGACCATTTTCCCAAGCCGGTCGTGATGGCGATGTGGGTCGCGAGCGAAATCGCCGCCATGGCGACCGATCTCGCCGAATTCATCGGCGCGGCGTTGGGCTTTGCGCTGCTGTTCGACATTCCGCTGCCGATCGGCATGGTCGCGGCGGGTCTGGTCGTGTTCGGAATCCTGCTGTTCGAGAAGCGCGGTTTCCGCCAATTGGAAATCGTCATCGCGGTGCTGATCGCCGCCATCGCGATCTCTTACGTGCTGGAATTGTTCATCGCCCCGGTCGATTGGGCCGGCGCGGCGCTCGGCGCGACGACGCCAAGAATCGCGGATTCCGCGGCTTTGCTGCTGGCCGTCGGCATGATCGGCGCGACGGTGATGCCTCACGCCGTTTTTCTGCATTCCGGCATGACCCAACAACGCATTCCCGCCCGGACGCAACAGGATCGGCGCAAGCTGCTGCGCCTGTCCAATCGCGAGGTGGTCGTCGCGCTGAGCGTCGCCGGCCTGATCAATATCGCCATGGTCATGATGGCGGCGGCGGCTTTCCACGCCGGCGCCTCGGATGTCGCCGAAATCGAAACCGCCTATCGCAGTTTGACGGCGCTGCTCGGCAAGGGCGCGGCCGCTTTGTTTCTGATCTCGCTGCTGGCCTCGGGCCTGTCGAGCGCGGCGGTCGGGACCATGGCCGGCCAGATGATCATGCAGGGTTTTGTCGGATTTTCGATTCCGATCTGGCTGCGCCGCCTCGTCACCATGATCCCGTCCTTTGTCGTGGTCGGCCTCGGCGTGAAGGCCATCGACGCTTTGGTCTGGAGCCAGGTCGCGCTGAGCGTGCTGCTGCCGGTCCCGATGATCGCGCTGCTGGTTCTGGCGCGCCGCCGCGACCTGATGGGGCCCTTCGCCAATGGCAAGACGATCCAGGCGCTCGCCGGCGTCTCCGCGGCCATCGTTCTCGGCCTGAATCTCGTGCTCGTCGCGCAGGCCATGGGCTGAACGCCGCATCACCATCGAACAACAAGACAGGGAGGATCGAATGAGCATTTCAATCGGGGCCAAACAGCCGGCGGCGCCGGCCGGCTGGCTGGATCGCGAGGCCACCATCGCGCGGCCCGGCTTCAACCGCTGGCTGGTCCCGCCGGCGGCCCTCGCCATCCATCTCTGCATTGGCATGGCCTATGGCTTTTCGGTGTTCTGGCTGCCGCTGAGCCAGGCCATCGGCGTCACCAAGCCCGTCGCCTGCCCGGCCGAATCCGGCCTGATGACCGCGCTCTTCACCACCACCTGCGACTGGAAAATCGCCGATCTCGGCTGGATGTTCACGCTCTTCTTCGTGCTGCTCGGCTCCTCCGCCGCCATCTGGGGCGGCTGGCTGGAGCGCGCCGGCCCCCGCAGGGCCGGCGTGGTCGCCGCCTTCTGCTGGGCCGGCGGACTGCTGATCGGCGCGCTCGGCGTCTATTGGCACCAGCTCTGGCTGCTCTGGCTCGGCCCGGGCGTGATCGGCGGCGTCGGCCTCGGCTTGGGCTATATTTCGCCGGTCTCGACTCTCATCAAATGGTTCCCCGACCGGCGCGGCATGGCGACCGGCATGGCGATCATGGGCTTTGGCGGCGGCGCCATGATCGGCTCGCCGCTCGCCACGCTGTTGATGAACCATTTCAAGACGCCGACTTCCGTCGGCGTGTGGCAGACCTTTCTCGTCCTCGGCTGCGTCTATTTCGTCTATATGCTCGGCGGCGCCTTCGGCTATCGCGTGCCGCCGCACGGCTGGCGCCCGCATGGCTGGACGCCCGCGCCGACGAAAAAAGGCATGATCACCCATGGCGACGTCCATCTTAACGACGCGCTGAAGACGCCGCAGTTCTGGCTGATCTGGGCGGTTTTGTGCCTGAACGTCTCGGCCGGCATCGGCGTGCTCGGCATGGCCTCGCCGATGTTGCAGGAGATCTTCGGCGGCGCGCTGCTCGGCAAGCCCGAACTGGGTTTCGCCGCGCTCGACGGCGGCCAGAAGGCGGCCATAGCCGGGATCGCGGCGGGCTTCGCCGGCCTGCTCTCGCTGTTCAACATTGCCGGGCGCATCGGCTGGGCGACCATTTCCGACCGGCTCGGCCGCAAGAACACGTTTTTCATGTTCTTCCTGCTCGGCATTGCGCTCTACGCCAGCACGCCGACCTTCGCCCATATGGGAAACAAGGCCCTGTTCGTCGGCGCCTTTTGCGTGATCCTGTCGATGTATGGCGGCGGTTTCGCCACCGTGCCGGCCTATCTCGCGGATATTTTCGGCACCCAATATGTCGGCGCGATCCACGGCCGCCTGCTGACCGCCTGGTCCACGGCGGGCATCGTCGGCCCGGTGGTCGTCAATTATATCCGCGAGTTCAACAAGGCCGCGGGCGTCCCCGCCGACCGGCTCTATGACGTCACCATGTATGTGCTGGCGGGCTTTCTGGTGCTCGGCCTGATCTGCAACGCTTTGGTGCGGCCGGTCGATCCGAAATGGCTGATGCCGGAAAAGGAATCGGCGGCGCGCCAGGCGGCGCAAGCCATTCCGTCGGGACCGATCGGCGAGCACGGCATCGGCGAGGGCGGATTCGACCTCAAGACAGCTCTGGCCTGGGCGGTGGTCGGGATTCCGCTGGCCTGGGGCGTGGTCCAGACTTTTGAGAAGGTGTTGAAGATCTTTTCCTGATCGTGTTTGAACGCCGCGCGCCGACCTCAAAAGGCCCGGCGCGCGCAGCCGCCCGATGAGACCATGGTTCCGTCCGCCCCTCGGCCGCCTGTGAGCTTAACGCGTATTCGGGACCCGGACGCCCACGCGGGCGAGCGCGTTTCGGCACGGAGCGCCGGCCTCGGCGAGTCGGTGATTCATGCAGGAGCGGAGGGACGACGCCCGCGCGGTTTGGCCGCAAATCCGTCGCGCGTCCGCTTCGCAGTGACGCGCGGCGGCGACGACATGCGGAAGCTTCTGGCCGCAAGAACGCGACAGCCTGTCCGAATGGGCGTCGAAACAGGTCCGCAATCGGCTGCCGCCCAATTGAACGTCGCCGCAGGCCGAATTCAGCGCCCAATAGCACGCCAGATTCGAGATCGCCGCGGCCGCCGGGAAATTGGCGCCCGCCATGAAAATCACTGCGCCAATGATGGCGGATCGCCGGAACATCCTGACATCCTGCGTCTTGTTCAAACATTCCGCGACGTGAGGAAACACGTCCGTGCGATCGCCCGCTTTTGATAGCCGGGCCGATTTTGATTTTCAAGACAATCCACTCGCCGCAATCGCTCGTGCGCAGCGACGACGCGCGGCCATGATAGCCGATGGGCGCGTATTTGTAGTTGGGCAGCAGCGGATGATCGGGCCGGAACTGTTTGCCGACATTCATGGCGTGATGAATGCCGACGTAGAAATCGGTGTCGTCCCCGACCATCGCCGGCATATGCAGCGCCCAATCCGCCGCCGCGAACAGATGCGGCGACAGCGCGTCGGGACGCCCCGCGTCGCTCAGCAATTCTTCCACTTGATCGAGCAGCCCATCGAGGGCGTCTGGCAGGGCGGGATCCTGTTGTCGCCGGCTATGGCTCTCATGGCTTCGACCAGTTCGCGCCGGGCCCCGGCCGGCGGCGGGGCGGTTCGTCCCTCGTCGAGGCGGCCGCGATATTTCAGCTTGCCATCCGCGCCATAGCCGAAAAAATCCGGCGTGCAGACCGCGTCATAAGCGCGCGCGACCTGCTGCGATTCGTCGTGAAGATAAGGAAAAGGCAAAGCGTGCCGCTGCGCGAATGCATTCATCCGGGGGAAGGAATCGTCGGGATAAGCCGCCGCGTCATTGGAGCAGATGGCGGCGAAGCCGATTCCCTCGGCCATGAGCGTCCGCGCGTCAGCCGCAAGACGGTCGATGACGGCGACCACATAGGGACAATGATTGCAGATGAAGACGATCACCGTCCCCTTTTCGCCGGCGACATCGGCGAAACTGTGTGTCTTGCCGTCGACGCCGGGCAAAGCGAAATCCGGCGCGGGAAGATCGAAGAGGATGTTCGAGGGGCTGGCCGCCATATTCGCCTCCCGTTCAGGGGCTTTTCGCGCGATCCGTCGCCTCTGGCCGGCGCGTCAAAAGGTCGGCGGCGAGAGTGGCCCTTTCAGCCGGGAGAATCAACGCCCGGCGCGGCGGCGGCGTGATTGACCAGCGACACCGGCGGCCTTGTCGCGGCAGGCCCCCACGGAGCAAGCTTGTCGAACTGCGGCGGCTCGTTCCGCTGAACGCCGCTCTTGCGCCCGGCGGGCGCTTCGACCAGCAGGCCGCCGGCCCCCATCTGCCGAATGTCGCCCGCAGTGACGGGGAGATCGGCAAGCAGGCGCTGGAGCACCCAATCAAAGCCGTTCGCCTTGCTGGAGCGGGCGCAGCCGGGCGCGCCGATGATGGGGCGGCGGTCGGCGGTTTCGGCGAGCAGGAGCAGATTGCCCGGCTCGACCGGCATGCCAAGATGAATGACACGGCCCCCGGCCTGTTCAATCGCCGCCGGAATGACGTCGCGACGATCCGTGATGGCGGAGGCGCCGAAGATCACGATGAGGTCGATGTCCTGCCTCATCGAGGCGATCGCCCCGGCCAAGGCCGCGGTCTCATGCGTCGTTTCCAACCGGGCCGCGATCTGCGAGCCCCACGGCTTGAGCCGATTTTCGAGAACGTCGAGGGTTTTTCGGACCGTCGTCGCCTTGAGCCCGGGCAGGAGCGTGGAGACCACGCCGACGCGGTGCGGCGTGAAGGGCGCGACCGCGAGCCGGCCGCCGCCGATCGCCGCTTTGGCCTTGTCGAGACTTGCGGAAGAAATGGCGAAAGGGATGATCTTGACCGTCGCGACCATGTCGCCCTTTCGAACAGGCCGCATCGGTTCGAGCGTCGCCAGCGTGACGCCGTCGTCGATGGCATTGACGGCGTCTATGAACTGTCGCTCCGCGACGAAAACGCCGTCGCAGGCGGCGAAGAGATTGGCGCGGCCGGTCGTCGGCGTTTTGGGGAAAAGGTTTCGGCCCGCGACGGCGCCCGCTATGGCGTGAGCGGCCTGGTCCTCCTCGATATCGTCCGGATCCAGTCGCGCCACGACAATGGTTTCGACGCCCAAAGCGCGCAAGGACTCGATATGGCGCTGCGTGACGATATCGCCCTTCTTCAGCAGCAGGCCGCCGGTTTTCACGGCATGGGCGACGACGCCGCCAAGGCTGTCTTCAATCGCTACGGCGCCAAAACGCATTTTTCCCACGCGATGAGCATCGCGGCCCCGGCTCGAAGGACGACGGCGTCGCCGCCGCGCCGTGTTGAATGAAAGCGCCTTAAGCGTGGCGCTCACGAACTGTTGATCGCCGTCGGCGGACGATCTCGCTGCGGGGAAAAAGCCCTCGCCCCCGCGCCGGACAACCGCCTCGGCCGATGGTCAGAGGCTCGGAGCGCCGGCGTGGAGATGCAATGACTATTGTTCAAATCGCCTGTCCGGCGCACGAAACGCCAGCGGCCCGCGCGAATTGTAGCGCGCGCGCACGAATCGCGGCGTTTTTGGCGCCTATCGAAAGCCTTCAAACAAAAAGGAAGTGGGTATAGGATTTACAGATTCCGGTCAGACGCCTCAGGACGCGCCAAGAGCCAAAAAAGTCCACGGCCGATCGGGGGAGGAAAAGAGATGGTCCTCGAACCGTGGCTCGTCGCCTTGTCGGTCGTCATGGCCGTGCAAGGCGGCTATGTAGGCCTGACCTTCGCCATGGAGGCGCAAGGTCGGGTCGGGTTATCGCGCAAATTCCGCACCGCCGTCGCCGCTTTGACGCTGGCCGTCGGCGTGTGGACCATGCATTTCGTCGGCATTCTCGCCGCGGAATTGCCCAATGACGCAACCTTTCTCGTGCTCCCGACGCTGGTTTCGTTCCTGATCTGCGTCATCGTCGTCGGCGTCGGCGTTTGCGCGGTGCAGATGCCGATTTCGCCCCGGCTGCGGATCGCCATCGGCGCCCTGGCGATGGGAAGCGGCATTTTCGTCATGCATTTCCTGGGGATGTTCGCGATCGAATCGGCCGACCGCTATCAAACCGACCTGCTCCATATGGTGCTGTCGCTGTTCGTGGCGATTTCGGCGAGCGCGCTCGCCATGTGGCTGCTCAATCGTTCGACCACGGCGATCCCGATCTGGCTCGCGGCGGTGATCCTCGGCGTCGCTATTGCGGGGATGCATTACACGGCCATGGCCGGCACCAGCTTCGTCCTCTGCGCGGTCCGGCCGCCAAACGCCGCGCCCGTCCTGTCCCGGGATTCGCTGGCCATTGTCGTCGCGCTCATCGGCTTCACAATATCCGGCGGCTTCCTGCTGTCGTTCATTCCCGAACGGTCTTCGGCCGATCAACCGATCTCGGAATGCGCCGATGAAGCCGTCAGCCAAAGCGGCGTAGCGCCCGAGGCAGCGCCCGCGCTGGTCGCGGCCGAGGCGACGCCCGACAAAGCCCCCCGCTTCGCCGATTTCCTGACCGTCGAAAAGGACGGGCGCGCGCGGACCATTCCGGTCGGCGAGATTCGCTCCGTCCGCGCCAATGCGCATTACACTTATATCTCCGACGGGAAATGCGAATATTTCTGCAAGCTGCCGATCAACGCCGTGGAGGCCAGTCTCGACGGGCGGATTTTTATGCGCGTGCATCGGTCTTATCTGGTGGCGATTCCGCATGTCGGGCGTATCAACCGCCACGGCGAAAACAGCATTGTCGAGATCAAGGACGCCTCGCCGCAACGCAGCATTCCCGTGGCGCGCGGCCGGACCGCGGCGCTGCGCCAACGCGTCGCGCTGCTCGACATGAACGGTCTGAGGCTGCAGCCGGCCGCATTTCATGAATGAGCCGCCCGCATTTCGTGCAAGGCCGGCCGCAAGTCGTTCAAGCGGGAAGCGCATAAGCCAATAAACGTTGTTTGTGCGCTGCGATCCGAAAAATCCTCCGGGTCTGTCCCACCCCGGAGGTCGGCATGATTCCCGGCAGCTTCACCTATCACAAACCGCAATCCATCAGCGAGGCTTCGGCGCTGCTCGCGAGCCTCGGCGACGAAGCGCGCCCGCTCGCCGGCGGCCACAGCCTCATCCCGATGATGAAACTGCGCATGGCCACGCCGCAGCATCTGGTCGATCTCGGCGGCATAGCGGGATTGAAAGGCGTGACCGTCGAGAACGGGACGCTGGTCATCGGCGCCATGACCACCCAGGCCGAGCTGATCGCCTCCGACCTCATCAAGGCGCAGGCCCCGATCCTGATCGAAACTTCGCTGATGATCGCCGACCCGCAGGTCCGTTCTTGCGGCACGATCGGCGGCAATGTCGCCAATGGCGATCCCGGCAATGACATGCCGGCGGTCATGATGGCGCTCGGCGCCTCTTATCGCCTGGCCGGACCCGGCGGCGCCGAACGGACGGTCGCCGCGCGCGATTTTTATCAGGGCGCCTATTTCACCGATCTGCAGCCGGGCGAAATCCTCGTCGCCGTGGTCGCGCCGAACCCGCCGCGCGGCCACGGCTACGCATACGAGAAGATGAAGCGCAAGATCGGCGATTACGCCACCGCCGCCGCCGCCGTCATCCTCACCCGCCGGAATGGCGTCATCGCCGATTGCGCGATCACGCTGACCAATGTCGGCGAGACGGCGCTGGTCGCGGAAGAAGCCGCGCGCGCCGTCATCGGTTCGGCGCTCGATCCAGCAACGCTCAAGCGGGCGACCGCCGCCGCCGAGGCCATCGCCTCCCCCGCGACCGATGGGCGCGGCACGGCCGCCTACCGCACCAAAGTCGCCGGGGTGATGGTCGCGCGCGCCTTGCGCCGCGCCTTCGACCGCGCCGCCAACGCCTGAAGCCGCTTCGTCAGGAGACGTCAATGGAAAAACTTCACATCAAAATGACGGTCAATGGCGACCCGGTCGAAGCTTTGGTCGAACCGCGCACGCTGCTCATCCATTTCATCCGCGAGCAGTTGAACCTGACCGGCGCCCATATCGGCTGCGACACCAGCCATTGCGGCGCCTGCACCGTCGATCTCGACGGCCGGTCGGTCAAATCCTGCACCCTTTTCTCGGTTCAGGCCAATGGCGCGAGCATCACCACCATCGAGGGCATGGCGGCGCCGGACGGAACCCTGCACGCGATCCAGGACGCCTTTCGCCGGATGCATGGCCTGCAATGCGGCTTTTGCACGCCGGGCATGGTGATGCGCGCGCACCGCCTGCTGCAGGAAATTCCCAATCCGACCGAAGAGCAGATTCGCTTCGGGATCGCCGGCAATCTCTGCCGCTGCACCGGCTACCAGAACATCGTCAAGGCGATTCAAAGCGCCGCCGCCGAACTGAGCGGCGCGCCTTTGCAGGAGGTCGCGGAATGAACGAGCATGTCGTCACCAAGGAGCAGCGCGAAGCCCGTCTCGAAGGCATCGGCTGCAAGCGCAAGCGCGTCGAAGACGTGCGCTTCACCCAGGGCAAGGGCAATTATGTCGACGACATCAAATTGCCCGGCATGCTGTTCGGCGATTTCTGCCGGTCGTCCTATGCCCATGCGCGCATCAGGAAACTTGACGTCTCCAAGGCCAAGGCCCTACCCGGCGTGCGCGCCGTGCTCACCGCTGAAGACCTCAAGCCGCTGAAGCTGCACTATATGCCGACGCTCGCCGGCGATGTCGCGGCGGTGCTGGCCGACGAGAAAGTGCTCTACCAGAACCAGGAAATCGCCTTTGTGGTCGCCGACGATCGCTATATCGCCGCCGACGCCATTGAACTGATCGAAGTCGATTATGAAGAGCTGCCGCCGCTGATCGATCCGTGGAAGGCGATGGACCAGGACGCGCCGCTGCTGCGCGAGGACATCAAGGACAAGATGACCGGCGCCCATGGCGCGCGCAAACATTACAATCACATTTTCAACTGGCAGGTCGGCGACCGACCCGCGACTGACGAGGTCTTCGCCAAGGCCCCGGTGACGACGAAGGAGACCTTCTTCTATCACCGCACCCATCCCTCGCCGCTCGAAACCTGCCAGAGCCTCGCGTCCTTCGACAAGATCAAGGGCGAACTCACCCTCTATGGCACGTTCCAGGCGCCGCATGTCGTGCGCACGGTGGTCGCTCTGCTGTCCGGCGTGCCCGAAGCGAAGATCCATGTGATCGCGCCCGATATCGGCGGCGGTTTCGGCAACAAGGTCGGCGTTTATCCCGGCTATGTCTGTTCGATCGTCGCCTCCATCGTCCTCGGCAAGCCGGTGAAATGGGTCGAGGATCGCATGGAGAATCTGTCGACCACCTCGTTTGCCCGCGACTATCACATGACGGTCGAACTGGCCGCGACGCAGGACGGCCGCATCCTGGGCATGCGCTGCCATGTGCTGGCCGATCACGGCGCTTTCGACGCCTGCGCCGACCCGAGCAAATGGCCGGCCGGCTTCATGAATATCTGCACCGGCTCCTATGACATTCCGGTCGCCCATCTCGAAGTCGACGGTGTCTATACCAACAAGGCGCCCGGCGGCGTGGCCTATCGCTGCTCGTTCCGCGTCACCGAAGCCGCTTATGCGATCGAGCGCGGGATCGAGGTTCTGGCGCAAAAACTCGGGATGGATTCGGTCGATCTGCGGTTGAAGAATTTCATCCGCCGCGAGCAGTTCCCGTACCATTCCGCGCTCGGCTGGGAATATGATTCCGGCGATTATCATTTGGCGATGAACAAGGCCATGGAGGCGGTCGGCTATCGCCAATTGCGCGAGGAGCAGGCGCGCAAACGCGAGGCGTTCAAGCGCGGCGAGACGCGCGAGATCATGGGAATCGGCGTTTCCTTCTTCACCGAAATCGTCGGCGCCGGGCCTTCGAAAAACTGCGACATTCTCGGCGTCGCCATGTTCGATTCCTGCGAGATCCGCGTACATCCGACGGGCTCGGCCATCGCGCGCATGGGCACCAAGAGCCAGGGCCAGAGTCACGAAACGACCTACGCCCAGATCATCGCGACCGAAATCGGCATTCCGGCCGACGCCATCAGTGTCGAGGAAGGCAATACCGACACGGCGCCCTATGGGCTCGGCACTTACGGCTCGCGCTCGACCCCGGTGGCGGGCGCGGCCATCGCCATGGCCGCGCGAAAAATCCGCGCCAAGGCGCAGATGATCGCGGCGCATCTTCTTGAGGTCCATCACAACGATCTCGAATGGGATGTCGACGGTTTTCAGGTCAAAGGCCTGCCCGAAAAGCGCATGGCGATGAAGGACATCGCCTGGGCCGCCTATAACAAGGGCGTGCCCAATCTGGAGCCGGGCCTCGAAGCGGTCAGTTATTACGATCCGCCCAACATGACCTATCCGTTCGGCGCCTATTTCTGCGTGATGGACATCGACGTCGATACGGGCGCCGTCAAGGTTCGGCGCTTCTACGCGCTCGACGATTGCGGGACGCGCATCAATCCGATGATCATCGAGGGCCAGGTTCACGGCGGCCTCACCGAGGCGCTCGCGGTCGCGATGGGACAGGAGATTCGCTACGACGCGGCGGGAAATGTGCTCGGCGCCTCCTTCATGGATTTCTTCCTGCCGACGGCGGTCGAAACGCCGCATTGGGAGACCGACCACACCGTCACGCCGTCGCCGCATCATCCGATCGGCGCCAAGGGCGTGGGCGAAAGCCCCCATGTCGGCGGCGTGCCCTGTTTCTCCAATGCCGTGAACGACGCCCTCGCGTTCCTGGGCGCCGTCCATATCGACATGCCGCACGATTCCTGGCGCATCTGGGAAGCGGCGGAGAAACTAGGCGCCCACGACTGAGGGCGAGACAGGAAACGAGCAATGGGCGCCAATCCGTCGGTTCGCAACGACATCAGCGATCGCCTCGCGGCGGTCGGCTATATCGCCGACCCGTCGCTGGCGACGGCGCTCTGGGCGATGGACCTGCTCGGCCGTCCGCTGTTCCTCGAAGGCGAGGCGGGCGTCGGCAAGACGGAAGTCGCCAAGGCGCTCGCCGCCGTTCATGACGCGCGCTTGATCCGGCTGCAATGCTATGAGGGCCTCGATCAATATGCCGCGCTCTACGAATGGAACTACCAGCGCCAGCTTCTCGCCATCAAGGCGCGCGAAGGACGCGACCATGACGAACTGATCGAAAGCGAGATTTTCTCCGAAGCCTTTCTGCTCGAACGGCCGCTGCTCGCCGCGATCCGATCGGAAAAGCCGGTCGTCCTGCTGATCGACGAAGTCGATCGCGCCGACGAGGAGTTCGAAGCCTTTCTGCTCGAACTTCTGTCCGATTTCCAGATCACCATTCCGGAGCTTGGCACGATCAAGGCGCGCTCGACGCCGCGCGTGGTGCTGACGTCAAACGGATCGCGCGACATTTCCGACGCCTTGCGGCGCCGCTGCCTCTATCATTACATCGATTTTCCCGAGCCCGATCGCGAGGCGGCGATCATCCGCGCGCGGCGTCCGGATATCGAAGCCAGTCTCGCACTGCAGGTTGCGCGCTTCCTGCGCGCAATCCGCAAGGAGGAATTGCAGAAGGCGCCGGGCGTCGGCGAAACGCTCGATTTCGTCGCCGCGCTCGCCGGCATCGGCCAGCGCGATCTCGGCGAGAATCCGGGCGCCATCCGCGAGATTCTCCTGACCTTGCTGAAGACCCGCGAGGATCAGATCCGGCTTTCGCCGGAGACGATCACGCGGCTCGTCGCGGGGGCGGCTTGATGAATCACATCCCCTCGCCGCATGAGGCCAATCCCCTGCTCTCGCGTCTGTTCGCCTTCATCCGCGATCTGCGCGAAAACGGCTTTGTCGTCGGCCTCGCCGAAAGCCAGGATTCCGTCCGCATCCTGTGCGCCCTTGAGCGCGGCGACATCAAATTGTTCCGCGACGCCTTGCGCGGGCTTGTCGCAACGCGCCGTGAGGATTGGGAGCGTTTCGACGCCTTGTTCGACGCCTTCTGGCTGGCGCGCGGCCTACGCGGCCGGGTGACGTTCAGCGACGGCCGCAAGACGCCGCAAGCGGAAGGAAATGCGTCGGCAGGGGCCGGCGACACGTCCGGGCGGAAAAGGAAAAGCGAAGCCGAAACGTCCGAAACGGACGCCGCCGAACGCGACGAGACGGAAGCCGGACGCGGGCGCGCCTCGGCAGCGGAATCGCTTTTCAAGAGCGACTTTCGCCATCTGCTCGATCCCAAGCAGATGGAGCGCGCGAGCGCCTTTGCGGAACGCCTGTCGCGTCTGATGCGGACGCGGCTCAGCCGGCGCGACCGGGCCGGTCGCCACGGCCGGCGGCTTGATTTCCGGCGGGTCATCCACCGCAATATCGGGCATGGCGGCGCGCCGGTCGAACTGGTCTTTCGCAGGCGGCGCCGCAAGCCGCTCAAACTGATCCTGCTGCTCGATTCATCCGGCTCGATGGATCCCTATACGCCCTTCTTCCTGCGCTTCGCTCACGGCGCGCTCAGTCACTTTCGCCAGGCGGCGGCCTTTCTGTTCCACACCCGTCTGGTCGAGGTCACGTCGGCGATCCGCGACAAGGACCGGCAGCGCGCGACCGACAAGCTCGCCTTGCTGGCGCAGGGCGTCGGCGGCGGCACCCGCATCGGCGAATGCCTTGCGGCCTTCAACGCGCGCCACGCGCAGCGCGCGATCACTTCGCGCTCGGCGGTGATGATCGTTTCCGACGGTTTCGAGACCGCCGAGCCCGATCTTCTGAAAGAGGCGATGCGTCATTTGCGGCGGCGCTGCCGGCGCATCGTCTGGCTCAATCCGCTGCTCGGCCGGCCGGGCTACGAGCCGAAAAGCGTCGGGATGAATGCGGCCTTGCCCTTCGTCGATCTGTTCGCGCCGGCCCACAATCTCGCGAGTCTCGCCGCGCTTGAATCCTATCTGGCCAAATTGTGATGGAGCGCGTCATGTCCTCCAATCCCGATATCTGGAACGTGATGGCCCGCCTGAGGGAGGGCGGCGTTCCCTTCGCGCTGGTGTCAGTGGTGCGCACCGTTTCGGTTACCGCCGCCAAGGCCGGCGCGCACGCCATCATTCTCGAAGACGGCGCGATCCATTGGGGCTGGATCGGCGGCGGCTGCGCGCGCGGCGCGACGATCAAGGCGGCGCGTGAATGCATCGCGGACGGGCAGTCGCGCCTGATCTCCGTCCAGCCCGGCGACAGGCTCGCCGGGATCGGGGTCAAGGCCGGCGACACGCGCGAAGGCGTGCGTTACGCGCGCAATATGTGCCCGAGCGAGGGGACCATGGACCTGTTCATCGAACCGATCTTGCCGCCGCCCGAACTGGTCGTCATGGGCGCCTCGCCCGTCGCACTCGTTTTGGTCGAACTCGCCGGGCGCTTCGGCTTCGACGTGACCGCCGCCGCGCCGGAGAGCGCCCATCCGCTCCTCGACGCCGCCGCGCGACGCATCGTCGGTTTCGAACTGCCCAAGACCCGGCGACAGAGATTCATCGTCGTCTCGACGCAAGGCGCCGGCGACGAGGCGGCGCTGACCGCCGCGCTCGCCCATCCCTTCGCTCAGGTTCTGTTCGTCGGCTCCCGCCGCAAGGCGGCCGCCCTCGCTTCCGAACTGCGCGAGCAGGGAATCGAACCCGCGCGGCTCGACGCCGTCAAGGCGCCGGCGGGTCTCGATATCGGCGCGGTCACGCCGGACGAGATCGCCTTGTCGATCCTGGCCGAACTCGTGCAGATCCGCGCCCGGCCCGCCCGGAGCGCGGTCGGCCTCGTCGCCTGAAAATTTTCATTCTCCCAAGGAGAGACGCGCAAAATGGACATGAACGATTCCCGGACCATTCCCGCTCCCCGCGACATCGTATGGGCGGCGCTCAACGACCCCGACGTGCTGAAACAATGTATCCCCGGCTGCGAAAGCATTGAACGTCTGTCCGACACCGAGATGCAGGCGGTCTCCACGCTGCGGGTCGGACCGATCAAGGCCTCCTTCAAGGGCAAGGTGGTGTTTTCGGATATCGATCCGCCCAACGGCTATCGCATCGCCGGGGAAGGATCGGGCGGCATGGCCGGCCACGCCAAGGGCGGCGCCAAAGTGACCTTGCAGCCGGCGGGCGCCGAGACGATTCTTCACTACGAAGTGAAGGCGGAGGTCGGGGGCAAGCTCGCGCAGCTCGGCGGCCGGCTGATCGACGCCACGGCGAAAAAACTCGCCGGCGAATTTTTCGAGAAATTCGGCGAAGTCGTCGCCCGCGAACAGGCTGTAGCGCCATCGGTCGCGGAGGCGCCGAAGCAGGGCTGGCTCGCCGCTTTGTTCTCGCTGTCGTGGCTGCGCGGATGGCTCGGCGGCCTGTTCGGCAAATCCACCGCCGCTTGCCTGCTGATCGTGGGCCTGACCCTTCCGACTTGTTGCCTCGACGGGTCCCACCATCGCGGCGGCGAATTGCTGTTCCCCATTTGCGCCGCGAAATAGGCGGCGGCGGTCGCGCCATGGACCAGACGACGGAACGGCGACACGATTGCAAGCCTCCATCGGATGACGGCGATCGCGCCGTCTCCGACCGGGACATTCTGTTGCGCGCGCAAGAATGGATCGAACAAGGCCGCGCCGTCGCTCTGGCCACGGTGGTCGAAACCTGGGGATCGGCGCCGCGCCCGGTCGGCAGCCATCTCGTCATTGACAAAGACGGTCGGTTTTTCGGTTCGGTCTCCGGCGGCTGCGTCGAGGGCGACGTCATTGTCGCGGCGCTCGACGCAATCGAATCCGGCGCGCCCGCCTTGCTGGACTTTGGCGTGAGCAATGAAACCGCCTGGCGCGTCGGATTGTCCTGCGGCGGGCGCATCAGAATCTTCGTCGAAAGGATCGATTGATGCGGCGCGAGATTCTGTTCGCGATGAACGAGGACATGGCGCGGCGCCGCCCTTGCGTTCTCATCACCGATCTCGACAGCGGCGATCAGCGCCTGGCGCGCGC
>NZ_JAYSBG010000044.1:0-16471 GCF_041915505.1 Rhodoblastus sp.
CGTTTCCGCACCGGCCATCTGATCGACGAAAAGGGAGTCGGCGCGCAGCCGAATCTGCACTGATGCTGATCCCCTGTCCTTATTGCGGCGCGCGCGACGCGCAGGAATTTTCCTATCGCGGCGACGCCACGCTCACCCGCCCGGATCCGGCCGCGCCCGACGCCGCCGACACGTTCCACGATTACGTTTATCTGCGCGACAATCCGGCCGGCCCGCATCGCGAGCTGTGGTATCATCTCGCTGGCTGCCGGCGCTGGATCGAGGTCGCGCGCGACACCCGCACCCATGAAATTTCCGGCGCGTTTTTCGTTGCGGAGACGCGCTCATGAGCCGCCTCGCAACAGGCGGCCTGATCGACCGCGCCGCGCCCCTCGCCTTCAGCTTCGACGGCCGCGTCCTGACCGGCTATGCCGGCGACACGCTCGCTTCCGCCTTGCTCGCCAATGACGTGAAGCTGGTCGGGCGTTCGTTCAAATATCACCGCCCGCGCGGCATTGTCGGCGCTGGAACCGAGGAGCCGAACGCGCTGGTCGAATTGCGCTCCGGCGCGCGGCGCGAGCCCAACACCCGCGCCACCACGACCGAGCTTTACGACGGACTCGACGCCGCAAGCCAGAACCGCTTCCCCTCGCTCGATTTCGACCTGATGGCGGTCAACGGCCTGCTCGCGCCCTTTTTCGGCGCGGCCTTCTACTACAAGACCTTTATGTGGCCGAAGGCCGCCTGGGAGAAGCTTTACGAGCCGGCGATCCGGCGCGCCGCCGGCCTCGGTCGCGCGTCGGAAGCGCCCGACCCGGATTCCTATGACAAGGCCAACGCCTTTTGCGACCTGCTGGTGATCGGCTCCGGTCCGGCCGGGCTGATGGCCGCGCTGACCGCCGGCCGCGCCGGCGCGCGCGTCATTTTGGCCGATGAGGATTTCCGTTTCGGCGGAAGACTGTTGAGCGAAAAAACCGCCATCGACGACGCGCCGCCGACGGCCTTCGCCGAGCGGGTTTCGGCTGAATTGCACAGCCTGCCGAATGTGCGGCTGATGCGCCGCACGGCGGTCTTCGGCGTTTACGACGATTGCTATGCCGCCATCGAGCGCGTCAGCGATCATCTGCCCGCGCCCGCCCCCTTCCAGCCGCGCCAAATCCTCTGGCGCATCGTCGCGAAACGCGCTGTGCTGGCGGCGGGCGCGCTCGACCGGCCCATTGTGTTCGGCGGCAATGACCGCCCCGGCGTGATGCTGGCCGCTCCCGCGCAAAGCTATGTCAATCGCTTCGCCGTCGCTCCCGCACGAAACATGGCCTTTTTCGGCAATCACGACGCGCTCTGGACTACCGCCTTCGATGCGCTCGACGCAGGCGCCGAAGTCGCGGCGCTAATCGACACGCGCGATGCGGTCGCACCGGCGCTCAGCGAGGGCGCGAAAAAGCGCGGCCTGCGCGTCATTCTCGGCGGCGAGGTCTTCGGCACCCAAGGCAAGGTTTTGCGATCCATAGACGTCTATGCGCAAGGCAAGCAAGAGCGCCTCGCGGTCGACGGCCTCGCCATGTCGAGCGGCTTCTCGCCCAATGTCCATCTCACCTGCCACCACGGCGGCCGCCCGCAATGGCGCGAGGACATCGCGACCTTCGTCCCCGGCGCCTGCCCGCCCGGACTGAGCGTCGTGGGCGCCGCCAATGGCGCCTATGCGCTCTCCGCCTGCCTCGCGCACGGTGCGGAACAAGGCGCGCGCGCCGCCGCCGAACTCGGCTTCGCCGCCCTCGCCATCGAGCCCCCGCGCGCGCAAGACGCGCCTTTTTCCATAACGCCGTTCTGGCATGTCGAAGGCTCGAAAGGCATGGCCTTCGTCGATTTCCAGAACGATGTCGCCGCCAAGGATATCGTGCTGGCGAACAAGGAAGGTTTCGTCTCGGTTGAACATCTCAAACGCTACACCACGCTCGGCATGGCGACCGATCAAGGCAAACTGTCGAACGTTCCCGGCCTCGCCATCCTCGCCAAGGCGCGCGGCAAAACCATTGCTGAAACCGGCACCACCATGTTCCGGCCGCCCTGGTCGCCGGTCGCGCTCGGCGCCTTCGCCGGTCATCATCGCGGCAAGCACTTCCGCCCCGCCCGCCTTACGCCGACCCACACCCTCGCCGAAGAACACGGCGCGGTTTTTGTCGAGGCCGGCCCCTGGCTGCGCGCAGCCTATTTTCCGCGCCAGGGCGAAACGGATTGGCGCCAAAGCGTCGAGCGCGAGGTCAAGGCGGTGCGCGCCTCCGTCGGACTGATCGACGTCTCGACTTTCGGCAAGATTGAATTGCAGGGGTCTGACGTCGGCGCGATGCTCGACCGCGTCTATATCAACCGCTTCTCCAATCTCGCCATCGGCAAGGCGCGTTACGGCGTGATGCTGCGCGAGGACGGTTTCGTGATGGACGACGGAACCACGGCCCGACTGACCGACGACCGCTGGATCATGACCACGACCACCGCCAACGCCGGCAAGGTCTACGAGCATCTGGAGTTCTGCCTGCAAGTGTTGTGGCCCGAACTCGACGTGCGCATGGCTTCCGTCAGCGAGCAATGGGCGCAGATCGCCATCGCTGGCCCGCGCGCGCGCGGCCTGCTGGCGCAGATCGTGGACGATCCCGCACGCGTTTCCGCCGAGGCATTGCCTTTCATGGGCGCGCTGGAAACGAGTCTGATGGGCGGTCTCGAGGCGCGAATCTTCCGCCTCTCCTTCTCGGGCGAACTCGGTTACGAAATCGCGGTTCCTGCCCATGAAGGCGAGCGGCTCGCGCGCGAATTGCTGCGGCTCGGCGCCGAATGGGGCGTCACTTTCTACGGCCTTGAAGCGCTCGCCGTGATGCGCATCGAAAAGGGCCATGTCTCCGGCCCCGAACTCAACGGCCAGACGACGGCAGGCGATCTCGGCTTCGGCCGCATGGCCTCGACCGCCAAGGACCATATCGGCGCCGTCATGGCGAGGCGCCCCGCGCTGACCGATTCGCAACGACCGGGCTTCGTCGGCCTGCGCCCGGTGGACCGCGCCCAAGTGCTGCGCGCGGGCGCGCATTTTCTGGAAAAAGGCGCCGCCGCGACCACCGAAAATGACATCGGCTATCTGACCTCCGCGACGATCTCGCCCAGTCTCGGCCATTCCATCGGGCTCGGTTTCATCCAAGGCGGCGCAACGCGCATCGGCCAGATCGTCCGGGCCTGGGACGGCTTGCGCGGCTCGGACATCGAAGTCGAAATCTGCCCGCCCGTTTTCCTCGATCCCGAAGGAGCGCGCCTCCGTGGCTGACCTGCTCGCCTCCCCGCCACTCGGCCAACACTTGCCCACCGGCCGGTTCGGCGCGCCCGGACCCGCCGGCGTCATTCTGAACAGCCTGCCGCTGTCGGCCTGCATTCTCGTCGCGGGCCGCGACAAAGCCGCGCTGCGCGCCGCCATCGCCTCTCATTTCGGGATCGAGCCGGAAGATGCGCCAAAATATCAGGCGACCGATACGGCCTCATTCATCGGAACCGGACCGAGCCGTTGGCTGGTTCTCTCCGTGCAAGACAATCTGTTCGCCCGCCTCGAACAGGCCGCCGGCGCCGCCGGATCGGTTTTCGAGCAAAGCGGCGGTCTGGTCGTGCTGGAGGCCGCGGGCCCGGAGCTGCCGCGCACGCTGGCGAAACTGATCCCGCTCGATCTCGACCCCGCCATCTTTCCCATCGGCGCCGCCGCGACGACTAATGCGGCTCATATCAATCTGACGCTATGGAAAACGGAGGAAGGCTGTTTCGCCTTCGCCGTCGGCCGCTCCTTTTTCGCGGCCTTCCTGCGCGCCTTCGCTTGCGCGGCCGCCGAATTTGGGCTCGATTGGCGCGGGTGATTCAAGGAATTGTCGCGTGGCGATGAAAATCGAGCCGGCCACTCTGCAAGGCCGGCATGTGCTGCTCCGGCCTCTCGCGCCGGATGACGCCGATCAACTGACCGAAGCGGTGCGAGACGGCGAACTCTGGCGCCATTGGTACACGACCGCTCCCGAGCCGGAAGCCATGCGCGCGGAAATCGCGCGGCGGCTGTCGCTTCAGAACGCCGGATCGATGCTGCCCTTTACCGTGGTTGAACCCACCAGCGGCCGCGCGGTCGGCATGACCACCTACATGAACATCGACGCCGCGCATCATCGCGTCGAAATCGGCTCGACATGGTACGCGCGCTCCGTACAGCGCACCGCGCTGAACACCGAGGCAAAACTTCTATTGCTCGGCCACGCCTTCGAAACGCTCGACTGCATCGCGGTCGAGTTCCGCACCCATGCGCTCAATTTCCAGAGCCGCAAGGCGATCGAACGCCTCGGCGCCAAGCTCGACGGCATCCTGCGCAACCACCAGCGCGCCCGCAACGGCACGTTGCGCGACACCTGCGTCTATAGCGTCATCGCCTCGGAATGGCCGACCATCAAGGCGCATCTGCGCTGGCAGATCGACAAGCCGCGCGACGCTTGAGGGTCGTTACAAACCGTCATGGCTGGGCTTGTCCCGACCATCCACGCCATGCCGTTCGCATCGACGACTCAATTTCGTAGCGGCCGCCAAACGTGGATGCCCGGGACGAGCCCGGGCATGACGCGCCTTCCTCATACAGCCTCTCGCGACCCGCGCAGCCTCCCCCGGCGCAGCCAGCGGCTCGTCTGGAGCGGCCTCCTTCAGATCGACCCCAGTCCGTTTCAGCCGCAAGGCCTCGCGCGCCAGCCAAACAAAAATAATTCATGTAAGGAATATATGCGCAGCCACCGCTTGGGTGGTGTGATCGGAGGGAGAGGACGCTTTCGCCGGCTCGCCGGCTTTCTTCTCCCCCTCCGATCAGCCCCCTTACAGGCTTTGCCGGAACGCCTCGAATTTCGCGCATTGCTCCCGGTCGAGTTCGCGCGCGGCGTCACGCCGGACGAAGACCTTGAACATGACCTCGCCCGCCGCATCGAGAAATTGGACGGAGCAGGATCGTCGGCCGAACAAAGCGCGATCCACCAGCCAGATGGAGCGGCACGCGTCGCCGCGCAAATGGCCGCCGAGCGCCGCGCCGCCGGCGAGGTTAAAATAGCCGTGGCCCCAGCTTCCCCGCGCCAGCGCCGTCCGGATCTCGAAAACGCCGTGCGCATTGTGGATCAGGAAGAGAATCTCGCCCCATTCCGCCAATTCGGCCCAGACGCGCTCGAAAGCCACGCCTTTCGCCTCGACCGCCTCGGAGGCCGGCAGCAGAGCGAGCACATCGCTCATGCTGAGGCTGTGCGTCCGGGCCAGTTCCTCCAGCACGCCGTCCGGCTTGGCCTTCAGATCCCTGCGGGCGTCGAGCAGCCGGTCCGAGAGGCTCTTCAGAGTCTCGCGCTCGGCGATCACAGCGCGGCCTCGACTTCGCGCGGCGGATTGGTCAGCGCCTGAATCACGTCGAAGCCCTCGAATTGCGGGTGCCCCAGCGTCATGGGCTCGCGCTTCTCGGCATTGGCGTGGGAGGCGCGGAATTGCGGCGAGCGGGTCCAATGTTCGAAATCCGCCTTCCGCGCCCAGAGCGTATAGGAGGAATAGAGCACGTGATCCTCGGCTTCCGCGCCGCGCAGCATGTGGAAGGAAAGGAAGCCCGGCAATTCGTGCAGGTTGGACTGCCGCGTCAGCCACATGTTCTCGAAGGCGTCGGCGCGGCTCTTGATAACCTTGAACCGGTTCATGGCGACATACATTGCATTCTCCTCGATTGGCCCGCGTCAATGCAGGCTGTAGTTGATGGCCGCGGTGAAACTGAGCTTCGCGCCGGGCGGCGCATGTGGGAAGGGCGCGGCGCGACGCACCATGGCCAGCGTCGTCTGGTCGAGCAGGGACGAGCCAGAGGAGCCCGCCAGCGACACGCTCTGAACGCCGCCCGAAGGCGACAGCACGAAGGAAACGATCGTCCGGCCCGTGACGTCCCGATCCTGCGCCTGCGATGGATATTGCTTGAAGCGCGCGAGATGGGCCAGGACTTCGCCGCGCCAGTTCTGCGACGCGGCGGCGCCGGCCGAATCCGGGGCGCCCTGCGTTCCGCCCCGCACGGCGGCGACGGTCCGGCGCGTCTCGGCGCCATGGCCCGACGGGTGATCGGCCGCCGCCTCCTTGCGCCGGGGATGCGGCGGAGCGCGTTCCGCATGCGTCTCGGCATGTTCCTTGATCCGTTCCTTGACCGGCTCCTTCATCGGACGCGGCGGCGGATTCGGGCGGGTGGGCGCGGCCGGCGCCGCATCCGCTTTCGGCGGCGCCCGCGTCACGATTTCCGCCTGTTCGGCTTCCGGCGCCGGCGCGACCTTGGGAGGCGGCGTCTCCGGCGCAGACATGGATTGCTGCGGCGGCTGGATTTCGGCCTGTGGCTTCTCCGTCTCGGCGGCGGCCTCCGGCGCGGGCTTGTCTTCCTCGGGCTTGTCTTGCGCGGCCGGCGCCGGCTCCGCCGCGACGCTTTCCTGCTGGCTGGACGCGATGAAGGAAACTTCCATCATCTCGCCGCCGCGCAAGGCCTCGGCGCGCTCCACGGCGCCAAGGCCCGTGACGATCAAGACCAGCCCGCCGAGATGGCCGCAGACCGAGAGTGCGAAAGCCCGGCTCGGGAGCCAGCGCGCCGGCGCCTTGTCCGACACACGCTCGGCGTCGCGCAAGACCCGCGGCGCGGCGCCGGAGTCCTCGTGCCTCGCGAGGGAAGGACCGCATGGCCAGAATGGTCCCGCCGTCGGCTCGCCGCTGTCGATCTCGATTCGCGGCGAGGCGGACGCGGCGCTCTCCGCCTCGCGGGCCGTGAGACGGGGCGCCTCTGCCTCGCGCGCCCTCGCCTGCGCCTGAACCGCGCCGAGCGGCGCGCGCAAGGCGCGCCATGGATTGCATTCAGGATTGGTCAGAGCGATCACGGCCGCGGCGCCTCCCCCCACCGGATCATTTCGCCGCGAATTTGACGCTCACGGAGAGCTTCGCGGTCAGGCCGGGGCTTGGCTCGGAATCGAGATATTGGATGTAATTCCGATTGAACAGATTGGTGATCGTCAAAGCGCTGCTGATCTGGTCGTTGTAGGCGTAATTGGCGAACAGATCGACGAGGCCGTAAGACGCGGTGGGCGTGGTCACGCCGCTCGCGCTGGCGGCGACCACGGTGAAACGCGCGCCGGCCGTCAAGGTCTGATCAAGGAAGCGCCAACCGCCGGTGACGCTGAAGCGGCTCGGAAACACGGTGTTGAGCGGCTCGCCGGTCGTCACATTGTCGCCGTGGATGAGCGTCCCCGAGAAGGAGGCGAAGCCCTCGTGCCAGTCATAGGCCGCCTCCGCCTCGAGGCCGGAAATCTCGGCCCGCGCGACGTTGAGATATTGGTAGGACTGGATCGGGAAGCACAGATAGGGCGCGCGCGAGCACACCGAGGACGGCATGCCCGGAATGAAGGACACCAGATAAGCCGGCCCGACCGCCTCCATGTCGATATAATTGGAGATCTTGTTGTCGAAGGCGTCGATCTTCGCGCGGAACTTGTCGCCGGCGCGCAGGATGTCGTCATATTTCAGATTGACGCCGCCTTCCACATCATAGGCCGTCTCCGGCATCAGATAGGGATTGGGCAGGATGTTGAACGCCGGAAAGGGATGCGTGCCCGAAATCAGCGTTTCCGTGATCGTCGGCGCACGATAGCTCTGCGCATAGGTCGCGTAGAATTCCACGCCGTTGAACGGCGTCACGCCGACCGTGATCTTCGGCGAGATATGATCGCCGCCGGACGAATAGGGTCCGCCGTTGAGCTGGTAATTGTCATAGCGCACGCCGCCGAGCACGCGCAGCCAACCGCCGTAGCGGACTTCATCCTGAATGAAGGCGCCCGTCAAAGCACGATTGCCCGATGGCGTCAGCGCGCTGATGAAGCCGCCCGCCGCGTCGGTGGTGGTCACATGGTCCCAGGCGCCGTCGCCGCCGACCGACACGGCGTGATCCGTGTTGGCGAGTGAGAAGCGCGCGGTATTGACGACGTCGAATCCGAAGGTCCCGATCTGGTCGGTCGCCTTGGCGCCGGCGACCGCGCCCAGCGCCGCATAGGTCGCGTCCGGCGCCAGCAGGGTCTGGATATTTTTCGTCTCGGTGTAATAGGTCTTCACGCTCAGGTCGAACAGCGGCGCGTCCGGCCGATTGAAGCGATAGCCGAGCGTATAGGTCCCGGCGGTGACATCGTTGTTGAAGCGCGGGCCGTCGCCGCTCGTCCCTTGATTGGCGAATTGGTAGTTCTGCGTCAGGGCGGTCGCGGAAATTTCCTGCCCGTCCGCCGGACGCACGTTCAATTTGGCGAGGCCGCCGACCAGATCCGAACCGGTGTCGGGCACGATGTTCCCGGCGCCGTCCGAATAGGACGAACGGTTGCGGTAGACGAACTGGCCGAAAAGATCGGCCGTGGAGCCGATACGGACGCCGCCCGCCGTGCTGGTGAGCAGATTCTGCCCGTTCGTGCCCGCGCCGATGGTCTGCAGCACGCCATATTTCTCGTCGGGCTTCAGAATGTCGTTGATGCCCAACGTCCGGAAGGCCACCACGCCGCCGATCGCGCCGGAGCCGTAAATATTGGTGACCGGGCCGCGGGTGATGTCGGCCTGCGCCAGGAAGGCCGGTTCGAGATAAAAGGTGCCGTTCGCGTTGTGGCCGGAGATCTGGTAGTCCTGCCGCGCGCCGTCCACCAGCACGTTGACGCGCCCGAAATCCTGCACGCCGCGAATATTGATCGACTGGCCCGGGTCGTTGGCCGATTGCTGCGACGACACGCCCGGAACGTTCTGCAGCATGTCCGCTATGCTGGAGGGCTGGAAGCGCTGCATGTCGGTGCGCGTCACCACGCTCGCGCCGGCCATCGTGTCGATGGTCTTTTCCTCGGTCTTGGTCGCGGTGACATTGATCGTGTCGAAATCAGACGCGTCGCCGCCCGTCTGCTGCGTGTTCGCCGGCTGTGCGGCGGCGCCGAGCGGCAGGGCCGCCAGAACGAATGGCGCGGCGACCAGATGCGGCGTCACGAAGCGCCGGACGCCCGGACGCAATCTTGCTGAAACCAACCTCTTCATATGTGCATGCCCCCAACCGAACGTCATGTCTGGCTGGCTGGGCGTCGCGCCTGGCTGGCTCATTCTCGGAATGTCACAGGGCCGGCCGCGCCGGACTCGCCTGGTTCGCATAAATTGGGGGTCAAGATACGGGCCCGGCAAGAAAGAATCTAAATTTTAGAATAACTCTAAAAAGTGCGGCCAAAATTGACCGGGCGCGCCAGGGGCCAATAGTCCTTCTCTCAATAATCGCCGGAAGGATGGGTCTGGTTGATGGAAGACGGGCCGCATTCGAACAAAATCATGCAAGACAAGGCGCATCTGACGCAAAGCCGGAAGAAGAAATCGGCCAATGGACGCACTGGCGCGCCATCGCCGAGGCCCTCTCCTTCCGAACGGCCGGCCGGTCTCGA
Source organism: Rhodoblastus sp. (assembly GCF_041915505.1). Lineage (GTDB taxonomy): Bacteria > Pseudomonadota > Alphaproteobacteria > Rhizobiales > Beijerinckiaceae > Rhodoblastus. The sequence goes on from NZ_JAYSBG010000044.1 coordinate 9,462, forward strand.
ACTGGACGCCCGCGCGCTGCTTCAAGGCGCGCGCGAAGTCTCCGTGGTGCTGGACGGCGAATATTACCGGCTTCGCATCACCTCCAACAACAAGCTTATCCTGACGAAATGAGGCGGCCATGCCCGAAACGATGAAAACAGCGGTCCTGCGTCCGCGCCTCATTCTCAAGCCGTTGCTGGCGCTCGCCATGCTGGCTTCGGCGTTCGCCCCCGCCGCGCGCGCAGCGGAGCCGGAACGGATCGTCGCCATCGGCGGCGCGCTGACCGAGATCGTCTATGCGCTCGGGCGCCAGGACGCGATCGTCGCCGTGGACGCGACCAGCCTCTATCCGGAACAGGCGCTCAAGGATAAGCCCAGCGTCGGCTATTTCCGCAATCTGGCGGCGGAGGGAATCCTGTCGCTGCGGCCGACGCGCGTCCTGGCCGTCGAAGGCGCCGGGCCGCCCGCCGCGCTCGAAGCCGTCGCCAGTTCCGGCGTTCCTGTCGTCCGCATCGCGGATACGCCGAGCGCCGAGGGCGTCGCCGCGAAGATCGTCGCGACGGGCGTGGCGGTCGGCGCGCCGGCGGAAGCGCGCGCGCGCGCCGAAAAGATCGCCGCGCGTTTTGCGGAGCTGGCCAGGGAGCGCGAGAAGATCACCACGCCGAAGCGCGTCCTTTTCGTGATCGCCGTTCAGAACGGCCGCCTGCTGTGCGGCGGCAAGGGAACGGCGGCCGACGCCGTCATCCACCTCGCCGGCGGCGTCAACGCCGTGGATTTCGACGGCTACAAGCCCTTGACCGACGAGGCGCTGGTCGCGGCCGCGCCGCAGGCGATCGTCGCCATGTCGCGCGACGGCGTGATCGCTTCAAACGCCATTCTGGCGCTGCCGACGGTGGCCCAGACGCCGGCCGGCCAGAATCGCCGCGTGGTCGACATGGACGGCCTGTTTCTCATCGGTTTCGGCCCCCGCGCGCCCGATGCGGCGCGCGCCGTGATGGCCTTTCTCTATCCGTCGCTGGCCCCGGAAAAATGGTCCAAAACGCCGGCAGGCGCGCCCGCCGCCGCCCGATGACGTCGAACGCGCCCGCAACGACGCAAGCCGCGCCGCCCGCGCTCGCTGGCTCCCGGGGTCGGGACGCCCGGCGCTTCCCGGCCGCGCTGGCGCTCGGCGCGGCGGCCTGCCTCGTCGTCGTCATTCTGGGCCTTTGCGTCGGCGCGTCGCCCATCTCGCCGTGGCGCGTGCCAACCATCCTGTGGACGACCTTTTTCGGCTCCGGGGCCGCCGCGACCGATAGCGAGGCGTTCATCATCGCCGGCCTGCGCCTGCCGCGCATCGTACTGGGCCTGGAGATCGGCGCCGGCCTCGCCGTCGCCGGCGCGCTGATGCAGGGCCTGTTTCGCAATCCGCTGGCCGATCCGGGACTGATCGGCGTTTCGAGCGGCGCCGGCCTCGCCGTCGCGGCAACCATTGTGCTCGGCGAAAAGGTCTTCGGCGCCGTCTCGCTATTGGTTCCTTTCGTCGCCTTGCCCGTCAACGCCTTTCTGGGCGGTCTCGTCGCGACGCTGCTCATCTACGCCATCGCCACGCGCCAGGGCCGCACCTCCATGGCCGTGATGCTGCTGGCGGGCGTCGCGCTCGCCTCGTTCACCGGGGCCATGACCGGGCTCTTGTCCTATCTGTCGGACGACCGGCAATTGCGCGATCTGAGCTTCTGGTTCCTCGGTAGCCTGGGCGGCGCCAACTGGGCGAGAACCGCCATCGTGTCGGCGATCCTGCTTCCGGCCTTCCTGGCCCTGCCCTTTCTCGGCCGGGGCCTGAACGCCCTCGCCTTCGGCGACGCCGAGGCGTTCCATCTCGGCATCCGCGCCGAACGGGTCAAGGCGGCGGCGATCCTCTGCGTCGCCCTGATCGTGGGCGCCAGCGTCGCGGCGGCTGGAGCCATCGGCTTCGTCGGGATCGTCGCCCCGCATCTGGTGCGGCTGACGACCGGCGCCGACCACCGCACGCTTCTGCCGCTTTCCGCGCTCTGCGGCGCGACCCTGCTCGTCGGCGCCGACGCTTTGGCCAGAACCATGCTCGCGCCGGCCGAACTTCCCGTCGGCATTCTCACCGCCAGCATCGGCGCGCCGTTTTTCCTCTGGCTGCTGCTGCGCAGCCAGATCTGGAGCGAACAGGGATGAGTGTCTTTCTGGAGGCCTCGGCGCTCTCCTTTTCGGCGCGCGGCCGGCGCCTCGTCGACAATGTCTCGCTCCGCCTCGAATGCGGAAGCCTGACGGCGATGATCGGCCCGAACGGGGCCGGCAAATCGACTTTGTTCCGGCTGCTGACCGGCGAGCGCGCGCCTTGCCACGGCGAGATTCTCGTCTCGGGCGAGCCGCTCGCCGCGATGGCGCCCTGGCGTCTCGCCGAAAAGCGCGCCGTCATGGCGCAAAACGCGACGCTCGCCTTTCCATTCCGCGCGCATGAAGTCGCGCGGCTCGGCCTCGCCGTGGTGGGGCGGCGATTGCCCGCCGCGCGGATCGAAACCATTCTCGCGGCCAGCTTGTCGGCCGCCGGCGTCACGCATCTCGCGGATCGCGACTACCAGACGCTTTCAGGCGGCGAACAGCAGCGCGTTCGCTTCGCGCGGACGCTCTGCCAATTGAAGGCGGGACAGGCGGTCGGCGAAGGACAGGCGCTGTTCCTCGACGAGCCGACTGCCAGCCTCGATCTGGAACACCAGTTCTCCTTGATGAGCGCGGCGCGGGCGCTCGCCGAAGAGGGAGTCGCGGTCGTCGCCATCGTTCACGACCTGAACATTGCTGCGGCCTTCGCCAGGGAGGTCATCGTCCTGTCCGACGGAAAAATCGTCGCCCACGGACGCCCCGGGGCGGTGCTCACCGAAACGCTTGTCGGCGATGTCTTTCATGTCCGCCTACGTGTGGTTTCCGATGCCGAAACCGGCCGCCCCATCATCCTGCCGCAAGGATATTGAGGCCGGGGCGACCCCAGAACAAATTCCGGGACTTTTTGCGTCCATTCCGGGAGTTCGGGCCTCTTTCATTCCCAAAACGCAAAAAGCCGCGTCGATCTGGACGCGGCTTTTGAGGGTCGGCGCAAGCCGCCATGGACAAGCCCGGCCATGACGTGTCCGCTTCACGTGGCTTCTTGCGACCCGGCCAGCCGCGTCAGAACGCCTGCCGCGCCGCCGCGCGGATCTGCTGCCCCTCGAACTCGCGCCCCGCCGTACTGATCATATATTCGAGCTCGAGGCTGGTCGCGCCATGGGTGACCGCGCGCAACGACAAGCCGAGCGAGATCGTATCCTGCGCCATCGCGGTCCCGAAGCTCGAATAGCCCGGCGCGACGCCGACGAGATCGGCGTAATTCAGGTTCTGCGCATAGCCGCCCTGGAAGGCGTGGGTATATTCCACGCGTCCGCCGGGCGTCAGAACGCCCCAGTTCATAGGGATCGCATAGGAGGCGCGGGCGCCGAGCACGCCGGACAAGGTCGTATCGTTCATCGGATCATAGCTCAGCGCCCAGATGTCCGACCCGGTTTCGCGATAGCCGTCGAGGAACATCCGCACCGCGTCGAGACGCATATAGGGCGAGAGTTTCAGGGCGTCCCACTTCAGATCCTGCGTCAGGCTGATCGAGCCATAGGCTTCCGTGCCGTTGCGGACGCCGTCGAGCATGATTAAGCCATCCTGCGACCAGCGGTGGTTGTCGAACCGCAGCGCGCCATAGCCGGCGATGGCGTCGAGGAACATTCCGTGTCCCAGCTTCAGGCTGGAATAAACCGTCGCGCTATAGGCGGTCGCATTGCTGGACGAACCCTGCGTGCCGACGCTGGTGTTGTCGAAGCCCATGCCGACGGCGACGCCGGCCTTGAGCCGATCCATGACCTTGCCGTCCATGCCGACGGTCACGCCTGACGAGGTGAAATGGTTGTCGACCGTGCCGTCGCTGCGCAACTGACCGAAGCTGAAAGCGCCGGTGGCCCAGACGTGGAACGGCAGCACGCCGCTCTTGTCGATCGCCTGGAACGCCGCCGGCAGCGCGCCGGACACGCTCTGCACCGCGCGCGAGGCGTCGCTCTGCATCAGGCGTTGCGAGAAGGCGTCGACGCCGGTATAGGCAAGCGCCGGCGAGCCGTTGGGAAGGCCGGCCACGGTCCCGCCGCCAGGGATTCCGCCGCCGCCAGGCCCCGCGCTCCCGAAGACGCCTCCCGCGCCGCCGAACGAACCCGCGCCGGGCAAGCCCGCAATCGGAAAATTACCGCCCGTGGGTCCTCCAGACCAGCCGCCGCCGTTGGGGAACAGGATCCCGCCGGGCTGCTCGCCTTTGTCCTCGTCGTCCTCGTCGTGCATCTGTTCGAGGCGACGGAACGTATTGCCGATCTGCGTCTGGCCATAGCGCGCCGCCATATTGACCTGCGCCTGGATCAGCCCCTTCACATCGGCGTTGGCGCTTGGATCGGGCCGCGCGGCCACGGTGACGGAGGTCGAGGTCGAAATGGCGCCATTGTTCGCGTCGCCGCTATAGGTGGCGACGATCGAATGGGCGCCGGCGCTCAGCGAGGACGTGCTGATTCGCGCAACGCCGCCGGCTAGCGCCGCCGTGCCGAGAACCGTGGCGCCATCCTTGAAGACGACCGAGCCGGTCGGCGACATGCCGCCGGAAACATTGGCCGTGAATGTCACCGCCGTGCCGAATAGCGGCGTCGTCGATGAGGCCGAGAGCGCAATCGCGGGCGTCGCCTTGCCCACGGTCACCTGCGCGGCTGCGGCTGTGGCGGGATTATTGTTGTTGTCGCCGGAATAGCTTGCCGTGATCGTATGGACGCCAACCCCCAGCCCAGCCGCCGTCACGCTCGCGGCGGCGCCGCTGACGGCGCTGCTGCCGATCGACGCGCCATTGTCGTAGAAGGTCACTGTCCCGGTCGCGGCGGCCGGGGTGATGCTGGCGCGGATCGTGACCGGCTGCCCGAAGATCGCCGACGCATTGACGCTCAACGTCACGGTGCTTCCCGCCTTGTTGACGGTCCCCAGCACCGAGCCGGAGGAAGCGACGAAATTGGCGTCGCCGGAGAAAGCGGCCAGGATGGTATGGGTGCCCGCATTGAACGACGGCACGACGAGGCTCGCCGCCCCGCCTGAGAGCGCGACTGCGCCGAGCGTCGTTCCGCCATCGCTGAACGTCACCGTTCCGGTGGGCGTGCCGATGGCGCCGCCATTCGCCGAAACGGTCGCGGACAAAGTGACGGCCTGTCCCGACGTCGCCGGATTGGGCGTCATGACCGCCGTGACCAATGTTCCGCCCTGGTTGACGACCTGCGAGCCCAGCGCCCCGGTCGCGGCGTTGAAATTGCCGTCGCCCGGATAGGACACAGTAATGGTGTGAGCGCCCGGCGCGAGGGCGGAGGTCGAAAAAGTCGCCGCGCCGCCCGAGAGCGTCCCCGTGCCGATGGGCGCGCCGCTGTCGAGGAAGGTGACCACGCCGCCCGGCGTCGCGGCGGCCGGGGCCACGGCCGCGACATGGGCGGTGAAGGTGACGCTCTGGCCGAATGCGGCCGACGGCAGCGAGCTGGTCACGGACGCCGTGGCGGCGCCCTTGCTCACGACCAGCGGATTGCTGGCGAGCGCGCCCGATCCGGCGTTGAACTTGCTGTCGCCGGCATAGGAAATACTGATCACATGGTCGCCGACCGCAAGCGACGAGGTCGTCAGCGTCGCCACGCCGCCCGACAGCACGCCCGTGCCGATTGCGGACCCGCCGTCGAGGAAAGTCACCGACCCTGTCGGCGCGCCGGTCGCCGGCGCGACAGCGACGATGGTCGCCGTCAACGTGACCGATTGACCGAGACCGACGGGGTTCTGCGAGGCGTTCAGCGCGGCCGATATGGCGCCTTTGCTCACGACCTGCGAACTGGCCAGACCGCCCGTGCTGACATTGAAATTCGTATCGCCGCCATAAGAGGCCGTAATCGTGTGATTGCCGACCGACAGGGCCGACGTACTGAAACTCGCGACGCCGCCCGAGAGCGTCCCGGTTCCGATCGTGGCGCCGCCGTCGAGGAAGGTCACGGTCCCTGTCGGCGTCCCGCTCGCGCCGGACACCGTCGCCGTGAACGTCACGGTCTGGCCCGGAAGGGAAGGATTGAGCGAAGACGCCACAACCGTCGTCGATGCGGCTTTGTTGACCACCTGAGTCAAGCCGCCCGACGCGCTGGAGAAACTGCTGTCGCCATTGTAAGTCGCGGTGATCGAATGGTTGCCGCCGGACAGAGCAGAAGTGGTGAAACTCGCCACGCCGCCGGAAAGCGTTCCCGTGCCGATCGACGAGCCGGAATCATAGAAGGTCACGGAGCCGGTCGGCGTTCCCGTCGCCGGCGCGACAGCCGTAACATGCGCGGTAAACGTGACGGCCTGCGCCACAGTCGAGGGATTGACGGACGAGGTGACAGCGACATTGGGCTGTGGCGGCGCCGCCGCCACATAATTGACTCGGGTCTGACTGCCCAGTTGCGTGCCGCTGACCGGCGTCGAATTCGCCATCAGATTGAATTGCCCGACTTCGACGACAACGCCCCCCGCGACGGCATCGGTGGCCTTCGTCGTGTAGTTGCCAGTGCAGACAACGGTCTGGTTGGTGTCGGTGTTGCTGGCCGGCGGCGGACAGCTGACCGATACGCCAATGGCGCTGGTGATCGACAGGCTTGAAACGACATAACCGCCGGAATTGAACGTATAAGTGAAATGAAGAACCTGCCCCGCGGCGGAATAGGTCGTCGGGTTGACGGAGACCGACAGGCTTTGCGCCTGCGCGCTGTTGGCGACGGAGAGGCCGATCATCAAGAGCACGGCGGTGAAGATCGCGCGTGGCGACGACGCCAAACGGTCCCGGCCCCACTCGCGCAACGCGCACGCTATCGCTCGCGCGCCATGACGCGCGTGTGTTGTGATGTCGAACAAGAAATCGCCCCCGCGAAAAGCCCACCGCAAGCGAGCGGGCTATCTAGAGCGTACCTGTTTTCGATAAGCAATT
>NZ_JAYSBG010000045.1:0-16257 GCF_041915505.1 Rhodoblastus sp.
AGACGCTCAAGGCGTGCGGCCCGACGCCATTGTCGCGACCGGACGGTCGGATTATCCGAACCAGGTCAATAATGTCCTCGGCTTTCCCTATATCTTCCGCGGCGCGCTCGACGTCCGCGCCAAGACGATCAATATGGAGATGAAGATCGCCGCCGTTCACGCGCTGGCCCAGCTCGCGCGCGAGGACGTGCCGGACGATGTGGCGCGGGCCTATCAGGGCGCGCGCCCGCGCTTCGGCCGCGATTATCTCATCCCGGTTCCGTTCGACCCGCGCCTGATCTCGATCGTTCCCCCAGCCGTCGCCCAGGCCGCGATGGACACCGGCGTCGCGCGCAAGCCGATCATCGACATGGAAGCCTATCGCGCCGAGCTTTCGGCGCGGCGCGACCCGGTCGCCGGCATGATGCAGACGATCATGGACCGCGTGAAGCGGAACCCGAAGCGCGTCGTCTTCGCCGAAGGCGAGGAGGAGCAGGTCATCCGCGCCGCGACGACTTTCGTCAATCAGGGCCTCGGCACCGCCATTCTGGTCGGCCGCGAGGAGCGGATCGCCGAAGTCGCCGAAAAATCGGGCATCGAACTCGACGAGAAACTGGTCGAAATCCACAACGCCCGGATTTCCCAGCGCAACGCCGCCTATGCGCAGATGCTTTACGACCGCCTGCAGCGCAAGGGCTTCCTGATGCGCGATTGCCAACGCATCATCAACAACGACCGCAATCATTATGCGGCCGCCATGGTCGCTGCGGGCGACGCCGACGCCATGGTCACCGGCGTGACGCGCAATTTCTCGATTGCGCTGGAGGAAATCCAGCGCGTCATCGACTCCAAGCCTGGCCACAAGCTGATCGGCGTGTCGCTGATTTTGGCGCGCGGCCGGCCGATTCTCGTCGCCGACACCGCCATCACCGAATTGCCCGACGCCGAGGAAATCGCCGATATTGCGGTCGAGGCCGCCGGCTTCGCGCGAAAGCTCGGCTATGAGCCGCGCGTCGCCTTGCTCGCCTTCTCGAATTTCGGCCATCCGCCCGGCGAGCGCTCCGCCCGCGTCAAGGAAGCGGTCAGCCTGCTCGACCAGCGCCGCGTCGATTTCGAATATGACGGCGAAATGGCGGCCGACGTGGCGCTGAACAAGGAGGCCATGGCGCTCTATCCGTTCTGCCGCCTGACCGACACCGCCAATGTGCTGATCATGCCGGCTTTTCACGCGGCCTCGATCTCCACCAAAATGCTGCTGGAGCTTGGCGGCGCCACCGTGATCGGGCCGCTGCTGGTCGGCTTCGAGAAATCGGTGCAGATCGTCCAGCTCGGTGGCAAGGATTCCGACATCGTCAATATGGCGGCGCTGGCCGCCTTCAACGCCGAAGCCTGATCCCAACGGGGTCGCGAACGCCGGCGATGGGCTTGCGCCTGTCGTCGGCGCCCCTATAGTCGCGCCAATTTTCCCACCGGATCGAAATCCATGTCCCAGCCCAGCAAAGAAATCAAAAAAGTCGTCCTCGCCTATTCCGGCGGCCTGGATACGTCCATCATCCTGAAATGGCTCCAGACCACTTATGGCTGCGAAGTCGTCACCTTCACCGCCGATCTCGGCCAGGGCGAGGAGCTGGAGCCGGCGCGCAAAAAGGCCGAGCTGCTCGGCATCAAGCCGGAAAATATCTTCATCGAGGATCTGCGCGAGGAATTCGTCCGGGACTATGTCTTCCCGATGTTCCGCGCCAACGCCCAATATGAAGGCCTGTACCTGCTCGGCACCTCGATCGCGCGGCCGCTGATTTCCAAGAAGCAGATCGAAATCGCCCGCAAAGTTGGGGCCGACACCGTCTGCCACGGCGCGACCGGCAAGGGCAACGATCAGGTGCGGTTCGAATTGTCCTATTATGCGCTCGAGCCGGACATCAAGGTCATCGCGCCGTGGCGCGAATGGGATCTTTCTTCCCGCACCGCTTTGATCGAATTCGCCGAAAAGCACCAGATTCCGATCGCCAAGGACAAGCGCGGCGACTCGCCGTTCTCGACCGACGCCAATCTCCTGCACACCTCGTCCGAGGGCAAGGTGCTGGAGGACCCGGCGCAGGAGACGCCCGATTACGTCTATTCCCGCACGATCGATCCCGAGAACGCGCCGGACAAGCCGACCTATATCACCATTGATTTCGAACAAGGCGACGCGGTCGCCGTCGACGGCGTCAAGCTCTCGCCGGCCCAGCTCCTGACCAAACTGAACGATCTCGGCCGCGAGAACGGCATCGGGCGGCTCGATCTGGTCGAGAACCGTTTCGTCGGCATGAAATCACGCGGGATGTATGAAACGCCCGGCGGCACGATCCTCTATTTTGCTCATCGCGGCATTGAATCAATCACGCTCGACCGCGGCGCGGCGCATCTCAAGGACGAGCTGATGCCGAAATATGCCGAGCTGATCTATAACGGCTTCTGGTTCGCCCCCGAGCGCGAGCTTCTGCAAGGCCTGATCGACAAGAGCCAGGAAAAGGTGACCGGCCGCGTGCGGCTGAAGCTTTACAAGGGCAACGCCTGGGTTGTCGGCCGCGAGAGCCCCTATTCGCTTTACGACCAGGAGCTGGTGACCTTCGAGGAAGGCGCCGTCGCCTATGACCACCGCGACGCCGCCGGCTTCATCAAGCTCAACGCCCTGCGCCTGCGGACCCTGGCGAAACGCGAGCGGAAAATCGCGAAGTCCTGATGTTTTTGGCGTCGCCGGAATGTTTTCGCGCCGGCGACGCCTCAAATTTGACTCGAGTCCCTGATCTCATCCCAAAAAAGAGACCCGGGCCCATGAACGAATGCGCCGTTATTATTCCCTGATCCTCGCCGCGAGCGCCGCCTTGATCGGCCTCGGGGTCGTCGGCTTCTATTTCTACGAGCGACCAACGACGCTGCGGGTCGCTGTCCCGAAAAACACCGAATTCCACAAGCTGCTGCTGGCGCTCAATCAGGAATTCGTTCATTCGCACGCCGATATCCGGTTCAAGATCGTCCCGACGCCCGATGAACGCTCCGCCGCGAAGGCGATCGAGGACGAGCACGTCGACCTGTCGGTCGTCCGCTCCGACATATCCATGCCGACCAATGCGCAAACGGCTTTGATTCTCGGCCATTTTTCCGCCGTCGTCGTCGCCCCCGCCGGGGCGCGATTCGCCAATTTCTCCGAACTCGGCGGCAAAAAGATCGGCGTTGTCGAAACCGAGCAATCCGGCGAGGCCAACCGGAATCTGCTGGCGACGATCGAATCGCAATATTCCTTTCCCCCCGAGGCCATAGCGAAAATCGCCGTCAGTCCGAACGATCTCGCGAAAAGTCTGACGAATGGCGAAATCGACGCCGTCTTCGCCTTCGGCTTGTTCGACTCGCCGCATATTGCGGACATTGTCGGCTCCGTCGCGGGCCCGCCGGTTTTCATCCCGATCCGCGAAGCCAAGGCCATCGCCGAAAAGCTTCCGGGCCTGGAGGAAAATGAAATCCTGCGAGGCGCCTTCGGCGGGTCGCCGTCGCGGCCGGCCGAAACCATTGAAACCATTGGCGCGACGGTCCGGCTCGTCGCCGAGAACGACCTCGACAATTCGACCGTTGGCGAGATCACCCGCCTCATCCTCGCCAATCGCGCCGCGGCGGCCGCTTCGGCGCCCGTCGCGAACCATATCGAGGCGCCCAGCACCGACAAGGGCGAGGTCCTTCCCACCCATCCCGGCGCGGCGGCCTTTCTCGACGGCGAGGAAGAGAGCTTTTTCGAGAAATATAGCGACCTGATCTATATCGGCGCGATGGTGGGCAGCATTCTGGTTTCGGGCTTCGCCACTCTGGCCAGCCGCATGGCCGTGTCCGGCTATGCCCGGTTCGACCGCCTGATGGAGGAAGCCCTGACCATCATGAAGGCGGGCCGGGAAGCCGCCGATCTGGACACATTGGCGAAACTGGAAATCCAGATCGATTCCATCCTGACCCAGTCGCTCGCCGCCGGCGAAATGCCGAAACTCGACGGCCATCAGCTCGCCGCGCTGACGCTCGCCGTCCAGCAGGCGCGACTCGCCATCGCCGACCGGCGCTCCGAGCTTAGCCTACGCCCTTCAAGCCCGACCAATAATATTCATTCGATCCGCTGACGGCGGGGCTTTTCGCGTCTCGCTCGCACGCGTGTCGGGTTTTCAATCGGAACATTTTCCGGTAGAGCAAGCGCCAACTCGTTTTCGCTGACGTGGTTCAAGATCAAAGCGGCGTCATCCGACGGCAATTCTGCATGGAATTGCGACAGGTGAACCTTTGATGACTTTCCCGACCCGTAGGCGAAACAGGCGTCGATCCCAAAAATGCGCGGGGCGGGCGCCTGTTGACTGATCCAACCTTTGCTCTCGCCTTTGGCCCGGAGCGATTTAACAGCCAGGCTCCCATGAAGTTGCGAAATATTGCGATCATCGCCCACGTCGACCACGGCAAGACGACGCTGGTCGATCAATTGCTGCGCCAGTCCGGCGCCTTCCGCGAGAACCAGCGCGTCGCCGAACGCGTCATGGATTCCAACGATCTTGAGCGCGAGCGCGGCATCACCATTCTCGCCAAGGCGACCTCGGTGGTCTGGAAAGACACCCGGATCAATATTGTCGACACCCCCGGCCACGCCGATTTCGGCGGCGAGGTCGAACGCATCCTGTCAATGGTCGACGGCGCCATCGTGCTGGTCGACGCCGCCGAAGGCCCTATGCCGCAGACGAAATTCGTCGTCGGCAAGGCGCTCAAGATCGGTCTGAAGCCGATCGTAGCCATCAACAAGGTCGACAAGCCTGACGCCCGCGTGACCGAAGTGGTCAATGAGGTGTTCGACTTGTTCGCGGCGCTCGACGCCGATGACGAGCAGCTCGATTTCCCGATCCTCTACGGCTCCGGCAAGAACGGCTGGATGGCCGAGGATCCGGCCGGCCCGCAGGATGGCATGGGCCCGCTGTTCGATCTGGTGACCCGCCACGTGCCGCCGCCGCCGGTCGAGGACGGACCGTTCCGCATGCTGGGCACCCTGATCGAGGCCAATCCCTATCTTGGGCGCATCATCACCGGGCGCATCTTCTCCGGCGCGGTCAAGACCAACCAGGCCGTCAAGGTTCTGGACCGTCAGGGCAATGTCGTCGAACAGGGCCGCGTTTCCAAAATTCTCGCCTTCCGCGGCATCGAACGCCAGCCGATCGAAGAGGCCGAAGCGGGCGATATCATCGCCATCGCCGGCCTCGCCAAATTCAATGTCGCCGACACTCTGGTCGCGCCGGAAGTCACCGAGCCGCTGCAGGCCCAGCCGATCGACCCGCCGACCCTGTCCATGACCTTCCTGGTCAATGATTCGCCGCTCGCCGGCACCGAAGGCGACAAGGTCACCAGCCGCGTCATCCGCGACCGCCTGTTGAAGGAAGCCGAAGGCAATGTCGCGCTGAAGGTCGAGGAATCGTCAGGCTCCGACGCTTATATCGTTTCCGGCCGCGGCGAATTGCAGCTGGCGATCCTGATCGAGAACATGCGCCGCGAGGGTTTCGAACTCGGCATTTCCCGCCCGCGCGTGGTCTATCAGAAGGACGAGGACGGAACCCGCCTTGAGCCGATCGAGGAAGTGGTCATCGACGTCGACGAGGAATTTTCCGGCGTCGTCGTGCAGAAAATGTCGGAGCGCAAGGCCGACATGATCGAAATGCGGCCGTCCGGCGGCAATCGCCTGCGGCTGGTGTTCCACGCGCCGACCCGCGGCCTGATCGGCTATCAGGGCGAATTGCTGACGGACACCCGCGGCACCGCCATCATGAACCGCCTGTTCCATTCCTATGCGCCCTATAAGGGCGACATTCAGGGCCGGCGCAATGGCGTGCTGATCTCCAATGACGCCGGCGAATCCGTCGCTTACGCCATGTGGAACCTCGAAGATCGCGGGCCGATGATGATTGAGCCCGGCTGGAAGGTCTATCAGGGCATGATCGTCGGCCAGCACACCCGCGAGAACGACCTCGAAGTGAATGTGCTCAAGGGCAAGAAGCTGACCAATATCCGCGCCGCCGGCAAGGATGACGCCGTCAAGCTGACGCCGCCGATCCGGATGACGCTGGAAAAGGCGCTGGCCTATATCGAAGACGACGAACTGGTCGAAGTGTCGCCGAAATCGATCCGCCTGCGCAAAGTCCATCTCGACCCGAACGATCGCAAACGCGCCGAACGCGCGAAGGAATGATCGGCTTTGCATTTTCCCGCTTGCGCCGACAGGCTATGACGAACGCCGGACCACAAGGTCCGGCGCTCTCCTCCCCAAGGTCACAGGCCGCATGGAAACAAGGCCTTTTTCACTGACCTCCGGCTCGGAAAGCCGGCATCTCCGCATTGAGACGCTCACGCGGCTGCGCTGGCTTGCGATTTTCGGCCAGCTCGCGGCCGTCCTGTTCGTCGCCTATGGCCTGCAATTTTCGCTGCCAGTCGTCATTTGCTTGGCGATCATTGCCACTTCGGCCATTCTGAACGTGGTGGTCGAGCTTTTCGTGCCCAAGAACCTCCGGCTCGAAGAGCAGCCTGCGACCGCGCTGCTGGCCTTCGATGTCATCCAGCTCTCCGCGCTGCTCTATTTCGCCGGCGGCATCGACAATCCCTTCGCGATTCTGCTGCTGGCGCCGGTGACCATCGCCGCCGTTTCGCTGCGTTCGAACCAGATTTTCATCATCGCCGCCCTGGTCGTGCTTTCGGCCAGTATCCTGACGGCCTACCACTGGCCTTTGCCGTGGCGGGATCGCGAACTGCTCGAACTCGCGCCACTCTACCGTCTCGCTTTGTGGAGCGCTTTGCTGGTCGCGACTGTCTTCATCTGCCTTTATGCGGCGCGGGTCGCCGGCGAAAAGCGCGACCTGCAACTAGCCCTGTCGGCCGCCGAACTGGTGCTGGAACGCCAGAACCATCTTTCGCGCCTCGACGGCCTGGCGGCCGCCGCCGCCCACGAGCTTGGAACGCCCCTGGCCACGATCGCCCTGGTCAGCCGCGAGCTGAGCAAGGCCAAACTTCCTGACGAGTTTTCCGAGGATATAGGGCTGTTGAACCAGGAGGCGCAGCGCTGCCGCACGATTCTGGGCCGGCTGTCGTCGCTGGCCAATGAGCGGCAACCGCCGCTCGAACAGGTCCGGCTGCGGCATTTCCTGGAAAATGTCGCCGCGCCGTTCCGGCAATATCCGGTCAAGATCGAGATTCGCCTGAACGGCGACGGCGAGGAGCCGATTGTCGGCAATGATCCCGCCTTGAGCTATGGGCTCGGCAATTTTTTCGAGAACGCCGTCGATTTCGCGAAAAATCGGGTCATCCTGTCGGCGAAATGGACCACCGAAGAGGTCGAGATCGACATTCAGGACGATGGCCCGGGATTTCCGAATGAGATTCTCCATCAGATCGGCGAACCCTATCTCAGGGCGCGGGCGCTGCGCCGGCTGAAAGCCGAGCCCGGCGCCGGACTTGGCTTGGGTATTTTCATCTCCAAGACTTTGCTGGAACGGACCGGGGCGGCGATCAATTTCGGCAATCTCGCCGAGGGCGGCGCGCGAATCCGAATGCGTTGGAGCCGGCGCCGCATAGACGCCGCCCGAACCTGATCGAGGGCCTCGGACAATCCCGGATGGACAGTCCTGCGCGGATTCAGTTAGATCTCGCGTAAAATGAGAACGGAAACGATCGCGCCATGGAAGAATCGCCCGAACAAATCGAAAAGTCGGCGTCGGATGAAGCGGCGCTTTTGTTCGCGAGGGACAAGACGCTGCTGATCGTCGACGACGACAGGCCTTTCCTGAATCGATTGTCCAAGGCCATGACGGCGCGCGGTTTCGTCGTTTCGACCGCTGACACCGTCGCCGAGGCGCTCGCTTTTGTTCGCCAATCACCGCCGGCTTTCGCGGTTATCGACATGCGTCTCACCGACGGCAACGGGCTCGACGTCATCACCGAACTCAAGACGCGTCGTCCCGAGGCGCGTGGCATCATTCTCACCGGCTATGGCAATATTTCGTCCGCGGTGATCGCCATCAAGCTCGGCGCTTTCGATTATCTCGCCAAGCCGGCCGACGCCGACGAGATTTTCCTCGCCTTGATGAATGGAAATGAGGCGCTTGCCGGGACCGCCCCTGAAAATCCCATGTCGGCGGAACGCGTTCGTTGGGAACATATTCAGCGTATCTATGAGCTGTGTGAACGCAATGTCTCCGAAACCGCGCGGCGGCTGAACATGCATCGCCGCACGTTGCAGCGGATTCTCGCCAAACGCGCGCCTCGTTGAATCAGGGCTTCAGGATCACCAGGCCGACGATGACGATCATCAGCAAGGTCGGGATCTCGTTCAATATTCTGTAGAATTTGGCGTCATGTCGATTGGAATCCGCAAAGAAATCCCTGCGCAAGAGCGCAAGATAAAAGTGAATTCCGGTCATCAGCAAGACGAATAAAAATTTGAGCTTGAACCAGTTTTCCGAAAAAAATCCCGACTGAACAGCGAGCGTCAAACCCGTAAGCCAGGTCAAGACCATGGCTGGCGTCATGATGGCGTAGAGCAGCCGTTTTTCCATGATTTTGAAGGTGTTGGACAGTTCGGAGCCGCTCTCCGCGCCGGCGTGATAGACGAATAATCGCGGCAGATAGAGCAATCCCGCCATCCATGAGATGACTGACAGCACATGGATAGCTTTGATCCACAGATACATGTCAGGCCCCTGACCGCACCTGCTCGATCAGGGCCTCGACATGGGCGATCGGCGTCTCCGGGAGAATGCCATGACCAAGATTGAAAATCTGGCCGCGTTCGCGATAGGCCGAGAGAATCCTCGCCACGGCCGCCGATTGCGCCTTGCCGCCGGCGAGAAGAACCAGCGGATCCAGATGGCCCTGAATGACGGTTTCCCGAGGGATTTCCTGCGCGGCCCATGCCGGATCGACAGCCGTGTCCAGACCGATGGCGTTCGGGTGCGTGTGCGCGATAAATTGCGGTAGATGGGTGGTGGCGCCGCGCGGAAAGGCGATGATGCGGGCGTCGGGATGGTCTTTCCGCACCCCCGCGATGATTTGCGCGATCGGCAGCGCGCACCAACGCTCGAACTCGGCGGTGGGCAGCACGCCGGCCCAGGAATCGAAAATCTGAACCACTTCGACGCCGGCCTTGATCTGCGCCTTCAGATAAACGATCGAGGCTTCGACCAATTTGTCGATCAGGATCTGGAAGGCGTCCGGCTCGCGATAAGCGAACAGCCGCGCCGGCGCCTGATCGGGCGTGCCGCGTCCGGCGATCATATAGCTCGCGACGGTCCAGGGCGCGCCGCAGAAGCCGATAAACGCGGTTTGCGCCGGCAAGGCGCCTTTGACCCGGTCGATGGTTTCAAAGACCGGCGCCAGGCGATCGAGCGACAATTCGGCGAGGTCTTCTATATCGGCTGCCGTGGTCAGCGGATTGAGCCGGGGGCCTTCGCCGGCTTCGAACCGGACGTCCTGGCCGAGCGCGTCGGGTATGACCAGAATATCGCTGAACAGGATCGCGGCGTCGAATCCAAACCGACGAATCGGTTGCAGGGTCACTTCGGCCGCGAGAGCCGGTGAATAGCAGAAGTCGAGAAAATTCGTCGATTTGGCGCGAAGCTCCCGATATTCCGGGAGATAGCGGCCGGCCTGACGCATGAGCCAGATTGGCGGCGTCGCCGTTTTCCGTCCGTCAAGGACCGAGAGGAAAGGTTTGGTCTTTTCGGTCTTTTCGAGAGACGGGCGCGGCGCGGTCACGAAACAATCCATTAGAGTTAAGGAATCTTTTTTGTTTGTTAGGCCTAGGGAATAGCCTCATTTCAAATCGCGCACAATGGATCCCCAATCCGTTAAGATTTTAGCAATGAATCGCCGGGATCGGACGGTGCGGCGGTTAAGGATTGCTTAACTATGAATTGCCGGCGTTTGGCGAAATGATCGAACAGGCGAGGTTCGGGTTATACCCGTAATTCCCAACATTCGGATCGCGAGGGGCGAAAATAAGCGGTGCGCTCAGGCTTGTTAATAATTTGGAAAGGTTTGGCGGTCCGATCGCTGCGATCGTGACCTTGTCCCTGTTTTGAACCGGAATTCACAGGCTTCAACAGGCCTTGTCTGACGCCAAGGGTCGGATTAGGGATTGAGACTCATGGACAAGGATCGGGCGGCGTCGTGAACCGGAATTATTTTCACCTGCACCTGGTTTCGGATTCGACGGGCGAGACGCTGATCGCCGTCAGTCGTGCGGCCGCCGCCCAATATCAGGGCGTTGCGTCGATCGAGCATATTTACCCGCTGATCCGCAATCACGATCAATTGGAGCGGGTGATCGCCGGCATCCAGTCCTCGCCTGGGATCGTGCTGTTCACGCTGGTCGATTCCGAACTGGCGGAGCGGCTGGAAAAGGCCTGCGCCGAGGCCGGATCGCCGGCTCTTTCCGTGCTCGCGCCGATTCTCGGCCTGTTCCAGTCCTATCTCGGCCCGGCCTCGGCGCCGCGGCCGGGCGCGCAACACGTCTTGAATTCCGATTATTTCAAGCGCATCGAAGCGCTGAATTATACGATGATGCATGATGACGGGCAGTTACCCGACGATATGGAAAGCGCGGATGTGATCCTGCTCGGCGTCAGCCGCACGTCCAAGACGCCGACGAGCATCTATCTGGCGAACCGCGGCATCAAGACCGCCAATGTGCCGCTCGTTCCGGGCGTGCCTCTGCCGACGGCCATTGAAAATCTGAGGAAGCCTTTGGTCATTGGCCTGTTCGCTTCGCCGGAACGTATCGTGCAAATCCGTCAGAACCGGTTGCTGGCGCTCAATGCGACCCAGGATTCGCCCTATGTCGACCGGTCCTCGGTGGCGGATGAAATCAGCCGGTCGCGCCGGTTGTTCTCGGAACGCGGCTGGCCCACGATCGATGTGTCGCGCCGCTCGATCGAGGAAACGGCGGCGGCGATCATGGATCTCTATCGCGTGCACCTGATGAAGTTCATCGCCAATTCATGATTGATCGGGGCGCGCGATGAGCGGAAAAAATGCTTTTGTGATCGGATATCCCATCAAACATAGCCGATCGCCGTTGATCCATAATTATTGGCTCAAGGAATATAATCTAACAGGATCCTATACGAAGTTGGAGATCGCCCCGGGCGATTTGAAGACTTTTCTCTCGAATATGGAATCGTCGATTTATTGTGGCGGCAATGTGACTATTCCTCACAAAGAAAAGACTTTCGAAATTTGCGTTAGGACGACTGAAACCGCGCGAAAGATCGGCGCGGTCAATACGATCTGGCTGGAGGACAGCCAGCTATGCGGCGACAACACCGATGTCGGAGGCTTTCTGGCGAATCTCGATGAAGAGGCGCCGGGCTGGGACGCGCCTTGCGAAAAAGCGGCGGTGATCGGCGCCGGCGGCGCGGCGCGCGCCATCTTGGTCGGTTTGGCGTCGCGCGGCGTCCGCCATGTCAAAATTTTGAACCGGACGGCCGACCGTATGCGCGCTTTGGCCGACGAGGCCCGCGTTTGGGGGTTCCAGAGCGTGACCACGCATCTGCTCGCGGAGCCCCGCGCCTTTTCCGGCGAGGCGCTGCTGGTCAATGCGACCTCGTTGGGAATGGTCGGCCAACCGGCGCTTTCCGTCGATCTGGACGGATTGAGCAAGAACGCGGTCGTGAGCGATATTGTTTACGCGCCGCTCGAAACCGCGCTTTTGCGCGAAGCCGCCCGGCGCGGTCATAGGACCTCATCTGGTCTGGGCATGTTGTTGCATCAGGCCGCGCCCGGTTTCGAGCGCTGGTTTGGCGTCCGGCCGAAGGTCACGCCCGCGTTGCGCGATCTGATTGTCGACGACCTACGGCAGGCGCGGCCATGATCGTGCTTGGACTGACCGGTTCCATCGGCATGGGGAAATCGACGACGGCGGATTTGTTCCGCCGCGAAGGCGTCGCCGTTTTCGACGCGGATCTTTGCGTGCACGCGCTTTATCGCGGCGCGGCGTACGAGCCCGTCAAGGCGCGCTTCCCGTCCGTGGCGAAGGACGGCGCGATTGATCGGGCTCTTCTCGGCGCTTTGGTTTTGAACGATTCCGTCGCCATGGCCGATCTGGAGGGGATCATTCATCCGGCGGTCGCCGAAGCGCGCAGGCAATTCCTCCAGGTCGAGCGAAACAGCGGCGCCGCGGTCGCTGTGGTCGATGTTCCCTTGCTGTTTGAAACCGGCGGCTTCCGCCATGTCGACGCCGTGGCCGTGGTGTCGGCGTCATCTGCCGAGCAACGTCGGCGGGTCTTGGAGCGGCCGGGCATGACCGAAGCGAAATTCCTGGCAATTCAGCAAAAACAAATGCCCGACGCCGAAAAGCGGCGCCGCAGCCATTTCCTGATCCAGACGGATCGCGGCCTTGAGGCGGCGCGCCGGCAGATAAGTTTTATTATCGCCGCGCTTCGGCAAGTGGATCGCTAGCGTCTCGCGGAGAGCGATTGAGCAGCCATGACCAGAGAGATCATTCTCGACACGGAAACAACCGGCCTCGATCCGGCCAATGGCGACCGGATCATTGAAATCGCCGCAGTCGAGCTGATCAACGGCTCGCTGACGAATAATAATTACCATCAATATATCAATCCCGAGCGCGATATTCCCGATTCCGCCTTTCGGGTCCATGGAATCTCGGCCGAAATGGTCGCCGACAAGCCGAAATTCGTCGAGATAGTCGAACAATTCATAGGCTTTATTGGTGATGATGTGATTGTCGCCCATAATGCGGAATTCGACCTGAAATTCATCAATTCCGAATTGCAGAAAATCGGGCGCATTCCGCTTTCGAACGATCGGGTGGTCGACACGCTCGCGCTCGCCCGCAAGAAACATCCCGGCTCGCCGAATTCGCTCGACGCTTTATGCACGCGCTATGGCGTCGACAGGACCCGCCGGGTGAAGCACGGCGCGCTGATCGATGCGGAAATTCTGGCGGAGGTTTATGTCGAGCTGACGGGCGGCCGACAGACGTCCCTTTCTCTGCAAATCCGCAAGGAGATCCGCAAGGTGAACTGGTCCGGCGGCCTGACGGAACGGCCCCGCGCGCTCGCTTCGCCGTTCACCGCGGCCGACGCCGAGAGCCATCGACAATTGGTCGAAAGCCTGGGCGCGGCCGCCCTCTGGCGGCGTTACCGAGACCCGGCCGACGGCGTCTGAACGATTGATGAGGAAGGCGTTTGGTGGCTTTGGCGGAACAATAAAAATTTATGACACATTCTAGGGCGAACATAGAAGATCGAAAAAAAACAAAAGGTTGGTTCCAAAGCCGATTTGAACGCAATTCAGGCCTCTCTTGACAAACGATGGGAGGCCCGTCGATTCGGGCGAATTGGGGCGAAAATCCGGCTCAGTCTTGGCGTCGAAGGAATCGGCTTTGCTCGGACTCCCGCCGTTCTCAGGCGAGACGGTTCCGCGTCTAGGAGCGGACGGCGTTGGGCGCTTTTTCGATCCGAGAATCTGGCCGTCAAGCCATTGCGCCGCTGCAACCCGCTGTGTATGGTTTGATCGTTGTCGCGAAAAAAATCGACGTCAAAAACATCTCCAATGACCTCGTCAAAGTTATAACCTCATCCGTGACAGCAAGAGTCCAATAACATACTACCCTGTAGTAATGATGGTTGCGTTTTCGGGCGTGTAAGCGTTCGGGAACGAGATATTTAATTTAAGGAATTCTATTTAGAGCGAAGGCGAACTGGGGTGACGTGCAAGGGGGACATGATGAGATTATCTTTTGCCGGACCTGGCTGTCTGACCGAATTTGTGCATTGGTTTGGCCGAATAAATCATGGACCCGGGCCGGCGATCGATCGCATGCCGGCAAAGAGCGGCGCAGGGGGTTCTTGACCGAGAGTCGAGATCGATCGTCGCACAAACAACACGTGTCATAACTTAAGTCATATTTTCGCTTCCGGCGAATTTGTGGACTATTGCCTGAAGAAGAGAAAAATGTCGAAGGCGCAGATACAGAATTTGGGTGTCGAAGAGCAAAATGCGAAAGCTCTGACTGAGATCTGGCTTCGGTTTTGTACACGATTCAAATCGGAGGTTGGGGAAGCCGTCTATTCATCCTGGTTCAAATGCCTGGAGCTCGACCAGATCGTGAATGGCGTGGCTTATCTGTCGGTGCCGACGAAATTCCTGAAAAGCTGGATTCACGCGCATTATCTGGAAAAGTTGCGGGCGACCGTGGTGCAGGAGCTCCCCGGCGTGACCGATATTGTGCTGAATCTCAGGGCGACCACCCGCATCGCGCCGCCAACCGGCGCCGAGCGTCCCGTCATTGGCGGCCTGCGGGAGATCGGCAAGCAGGATGGGACGGTCGAGGTCCGGCGGAATGATGGTCCGGCGCGGAAGATGGTCGAGGGGCTCGAGGGCTCGAGCCTCGATCGTCGCCTGGTTTTCGCGAATTTCCTGGTTGGTCCGTCCAATCAGCTCGCCCATGCGGCCTCGCAACAGGTGGTCGCGGCCGGGCCGGGCATGGGCGCGATGTTCAACCCGCTCTATATTTTTTCGAATGTGGGGCTGGGCAAGACGCATCTGATTCAGGCGATCGCGCATGCAGGTTTGGAATCCGGCCGGCGGGTCGTTTATCTCACCGCCGAAAAATTCATGTATGGCTTTGTGGCTGCTTTGAAGGCGCAGAATTCGATCGTCTTCAAAGAGAAATTGCGTTCGATCGATCTGCTGGTGATCGATGATGTGCAATTTCTGCAGGGCAAGACCATTCAGCATGAATTTTGCCACACGCTGAACGCGCTGATCGATTCCGGCAAGCAGGTCGTCATCGCCGGCGACCGCGCGCCGAACGAGTTGGACAATCTCGATGAGCGGGTTCGGTCGCGCTTCGCGGGCGGATTATGCGTCGAGATGCAGGCGCTCGATGAGGCGTTGCGCGGCCGGATTTTGGAGGCGCGGATCGAGGCGGCTCGGATCGGCCAGCCGGGCTTCGAGGTGTCGAAGGTCGTCATGGCGATGGTGGCGCGCGCAATCGACACCAATGGGCGCGACCTCGACGGCGCGGTCAATCGGCTGTTGGCGCATACCATCCTGGCGGGCGCGCCTTTGACGGTTGAGGCGGCGGAAGCCGCGATTCGTGATCTGATTCGGGTCAGGGAGCCGAAGCGCGTCAAGATTGAAGATATTCAGAAGCTGGTGGCGACCCATTTCAACGTCAGCCGGGCGGATATTTTGTCGTCGCGACGGACGGCGAATGTCGTGCGGCCGCGGCAGATCGCGATGTATCTGGCGAAGACCATGACCTTGCGCTCGCTTCCCGAGATCGGTCGGCGTTTCGGCGGCCGCGATCATACCACGGTCTTGCATGCGGTCCGTAAGATCGAGGATCTGGTTTCGAAGGATTCGTCGCTGAATCAAGAGCTTGAACTGCTGAAGCGGCTGTTGAGCGATTGATCGGGCGCTTTCGATGGGTAGCGCCATGACGTTAAATTTGGTTTTTTCCTGGTTCGGGTCAGGCCACCAGCGTGTCTGAGCGCGCCGAGCATGGTCGCGCCTTTCTGGTGCTGGGCGGGGCGCGATCGGGAAAGACGGCGTTCGGGATGCGTCTCGCGACCGAACATAAGCTTGAGAAATGGATGGTCGCCACCGCTGAGGCCGGCGATCCCGAAATGAAGGCGCGAATCGCGCGCCATCGCGCGGAGCGCGGCGACGATTGGCATGTCGTCGAAGAACCGGTCGATCTGCTGGGGGCGCTCAAGCGCATTGCGCGGCGCGATCGCGTCGTTCTCGTCGATTGCCTGACGATCTGGCTCTCGAATCTGTTCATGAAAGAATGCGATCACGGCCTGGAGCTGGATCGGCTGGCGTTCTGGCTCGACCGCTCGAACGATCCCTTGATTTTTATTTCCAATGAACTGGGCTTGGGGCTGGTGCCGGAAACAAGTTTGGGCCGGGCCTTTCGCGATGCGCATGGTCTGATGAATCAAACGCTTGCGACGGCGTGCGATCAGGTGACCTTTGTGGCGGCGGGATTGCCTTTGGTCTTGAAAGACAAAGCTTGATCGAGGCGACTACAGGACAAGCCTTCGCTTACTTTCTCCGTCTATTTCGCGGCCCGACGCGGACGATAAACTTCATTTGTTCGATTGATGGACTTTACGGCGACGCGCAAAGCCGTTAGGCTATAGACCTCTCCTAAAAGCAATCGCTTGTTCCATGCGCGCTATGTCGCGGAAACAAGGGACGCAAATG
>NZ_JAYSBG010000046.1:0-15699 GCF_041915505.1 Rhodoblastus sp.
CCGCATTACAAGCAGCGAATCATCTGACGAACCATATACCATCGGGCGTCGAAAAATGACCGATGGACCGGCCGGCCGGCGGCCAGACCCGCCGGCTCGGCCCAATCGCACCGGGACCGACCGCCTCATGACCCAGCCCGCCGCTTTTCTCCAGACCGCCGCGGGCGCGCCGCGCCTCGCTTATCTCTCCCGCCCCGCCAGGCCGAACATCGACCGGCCCGGCCTGTTCTGGCTCGGCGGTTTCCGCTCCGACATGCGCGGGACCAAGGCGGAATTTCTCGATAAGCTCGCGGCGGAGCAAGGCCGCGCCTGCCTGCGCTTCGATTATTCCGGCCATGGCGAATCCGAAGGCGCCTTCGGCGAGGCGACGATCGGGCTCTGGGCGGCGCAGGCGCTGGCCGTGTTCCGCGCGCTGACGCAAGGGCCGCAGATCGTGGTCGGCTCGTCGATGGGCGGCTGGGTCGCCCTGCTGCTCGCCCGCGCCCTGGCGCAAGCCGGCGAAACCGAACGCCTCGCCGGCATGGTCCTGATCGCTCCGGCGGTCGATTTCACGGAAGAACTGCTCTGGCCGCAATTGCCGGACCCGGTCCGGCAGGCCATCGCGCGCGACGGCGCGTGGATGCGGCCCGCCAACGCCTATGGCGAGGGCTATCCCCTGACCCGGGAGCTGTTCGAGGACGGCCGCCGCAACAGCCTGTTCGGCGGCGAAATCCGCGCCTTTTGTCCGGTGACGATCCTGCAGGGCATGGCCGACCCCGACGTGCCCTGGCCCCACGCCATGCGGCTGGTGGAAAGCCTCGCCTCCGACCCGACGACGATCACGCTGATCAAGGACGGCGACCATCGCCTGTCGCGCCCGCAGGATCTCGCAGCGCTGAAACAGGCGATCGAACGGTTTGACGATGAAACAAAGGCGAAATGAGCGGCTCGGCGGAGCAGGGGAAGAGGCGCCGGCGTCGATTCAATAATAGCGCCGTCTGACCCGTTGAACCGGCGGCGCGGGAGGATCGACCGGAGGCGCCGGACGGGGCGCGCATTGGACGGCGATCGATTTGGGCCATTGCAGATCGCGACCGTCGGCGGCAATCGCGGTCGAACGCAGATGATATTCCGGCGACTGGTAATAGGACCAGATCCGCACCTGGTCGAACGGGACGCCAAAATAAGACGACCAATTTCGGATCGCCGAGCAGAACACCGGGAAACGCCACGGTTGCTCCGATTGGGCATAATCGGCCGGGGTGACGACATCGTAAGATCCGAAAGCGCGGATATGGAAGCCCGCGACGATGCCCGGCGGCGCGTTCCGGAGAATCAGCGGCGCTTCGCTTTCGAAAGCCAGCTTCGCCATGGCGCCGGCAGGCGCGCCATGAATCGTCCAGGCGACCGGCCCGTTCGATATGATCAGGAAGCCGGCGTCGCCGGCTTCGCGGAGGTCAAGAGCGATCTCCGGCGAAGCCGCAGGCGGTTCCGACAGATTGACGACGAGAACATTGAGGGCGCGGTTATAGCGCTGCGCGTCGCCAGACGGCGCCGAAAGGCTCTGCAATGTTTTGAGGCTTTCCGTCAGCGGAATGAGCTGATCGCCGTTTTGATATCGGGTGAGATACATCTGGTTGGCGACCCGAAGCATTCCGGGATCGGGCGGGACGATCTCCACCTGCTGGACGGCCGGCGGCCGGAAGACCAACAAAGGCGCCATATTCGCGAGGCTCATTGCAACAGCCAGAATGACGCCTGAGCTTATAAGCAAAGGAAATGTCTTCATAAAATATAAACCAATTCCACGACACAAAACGGGTCGAAAAAACTGGAATGAATGTAGATCAGAAGAAATTAGCGGCGCGTAAATTTAGCTGACGCGCCATCAGGTCGAGGCTGGTTCTTTCGCCCGAGGGCCAAGCGGCGCAAGGACGCCTCGCGCGTCGTTCGACGCGCTCAGCTCAGTTTGAAATCATTTCGCGCAGGCGATGCACCGCGTCGCCGTGGGCTGCGCCTTCAGACGCTTGGGATCGATCCGTTCGCCGCATTCGACGCACACGCCGTAATGGCCGTCGGCGATCCGCTGCAGCGCGGCGCGAATCTGCCCGATTTCCTGAAGCTTCGACTTTTCGATGCCTTCGAGTGGATCCTGGTCTTCGAGCTTGGTCGCCTGCTCTTCCCAATCGGCGGGCAGCGAACTGCGCAGCTCGGTATCGATATCCGCGACATTGCCCGTCAGCTCGACAAGACGGCTCTGCAGGGCCTTCGCAATATCTTCATGCTTGTCCATGACGTTTCGCTTCCAATGCTGATCGGGTTCTTTTCCGTCCCGCCCCGCCATTTTCTTTCAGGAAAACATGACGTCAGCGGCTTCAAGGGCGGCGCTCCTATCCGGCCGCTACGCGTTCCTTGATATCTCTTTCTTGGCAATGAAGCGATTCGACTTGCGGCTGCCAAATCGCCCTATCGCCATCGTCAACGATTTCCGGCGCGAGTCGACAAATCAAACGCAATTTCGATTGAATTTTGGTGGAGCTGAGGGGATTCGAACCCCTGACCTCTGCAGTGCGATTGCAGCGCTCTCCCATCTGAGCTACAGCCCCGCTCCGGAGCGGGTGTTTAGGGCGCGCGCGCCATCCTGTCAATGCGCGCGAATGTTTTCCGGATGAAATCTTGGAAAACTTGTTCGCGCGGTCGTAAAGCCTTAGATAGCGGGCGTCCGAACCCCGGCCCGGAGTCGCAATGTCCGCCGCAGCCTTCATCGTGCCTGTCTTCCAGGTGCTCAATATGGCGATCGACCTCTATTGGTGGGTCATCATCGTCATGGCCGTCATGTCCTGGCTGCTCGCCTTCGACGTGATCAATATGCGCAACGATTTCGTGCGCTCGGTCTGGAACGGCGTCAACGCCCTGACCGAGCCCGCTTTGCGCCCGATCCGCCGCTTCCTGCCGCCCATCGGCGGCATGGATATTTCGCCGATCGTGCTGCTGCTGCTGCTCTCCTTCATCCAGATGGAGCTGGCGGCGCTGGCGCGCGCCCTGCTCGCCTCGACGATGTGAGCGCGCCCGCCGCGAGCTGCTGGACCCGCCGCGCCGAGGGCGTCGAGCTTCACGTGAGGCTGACGCCCAAATCCTCGCGCGACGCGCTGGAGGGCGTGGAAACGCGCGCCGACGGCGCCCGCGTGCTGAAGGCGCGGGTGCGTGCGGTTCCCGAGGACGGCAAGGCCAATGAGGCCCTGATCGCCTTGCTCGCCAAGCAACTCAAACATCCCGCCTCGCGCATCCGGCTGACGGCGGGCGCGACCGCGCGGCAGAAAACCCTGCTGCTCGAAGGCGATTCCGATTCACTGGCCGAACGGCTCGCCGCTTTGTTTCCCTGAACCCGCCAACCGGCCCATTGCCAAGACGCGCCGTCCTGCCCTAAGCAGGACAGGAATCCGCGCTGCGCCGCAGCAGATTGGGGGCGTCCATGAGCAAGACCAATTCCGGCAATTTCTTCGAGGATTTTCAGCTCGGCCAGGTGATCGTCCACGCGACGCCGCGCACCGTCACGGTTGGCGACGTGGCGCTCTACACCGCGCTTTATGGCGGCCGTTTCGCCGTGCAGTCGTCCGACGCTTTCGCTCAGGCGATCGGCTATCCGCGCAGCCCGATCGACGATCTGCTGGTGTTCCACATCGTGTTCGGCAAGACCGTGCCGGATATTTCGCTCAACGCCGTCGCCAATCTCGGCTATGCGGACTGCCGCTTCCTGGTTCCGGTCTATCCCGGCGACACCCTGTCGGCGACATCCGAAGTGATCGGCCTCAAGGAAAATTCCAACGGCCAGACCGGCGTGGTCTATGTCCGCTCGCGCGGCTTCAACCAGCGCGGCGACGTGGTGCTGGACTATGTGCGCTGGGTGATGGTGCGCAAGCGCGACCCGAAATCCCCGGCGCCGGCGGAAGTCACGCCGCAATTGCCGCGCGCGCTGGCGCCCGACCAGCTCGGCGACGCCTTGCCGATCATTGATCCGCGCAAATATGATCTGGCGCTGGCCGGCTCGACTCACCGCTGGGGCGATTATCTGCCCGGCGAGAAGATCGACCATGTCGACGGCATGACCGTCGAGGAGGCCGAGCACCAGCTCGCCACCCGCCTCTACCAGAACACGGCCAAGGTCCATTTCAATCAATATACCGAGGGCCAGGGCCGTTTCGGCCGCCGCCTGATCTATGGCGGCCATGTGATTTCGCTGGCGCGCGGCCTGACCTTCAACGGGCTCGGCAACGCGTTCCACATCGCCGCGATCAATGGCGGCCGCCATGTCAGCCCCCTGTTCGCCGGCCTGACCGTGTTCGCCTGGACGGAAGTGCTGGAGCGCGCCGAAATTCCGGGCCGCGACGATGTCGGCGCCCTGCGCCTGCGCACCATCGCGACCAAGGACCAGCCGACCGCCGCCCATCCGTTCAAACAGGGCGACGGCTACGATCCGAGCGTGATTCTCGATCTGGATTATTGGGCGCTGATCCCGCGCTGAACACGTTCAGACAAAAGAAAAGCCCCCACGGCCAAGGCCGCGGGGGCTTTTTCTTTGCGCTCGCGAAAACCGCGATCAGCCGGCGGTCAGGACGACGCAAATCACCAGCATCGCGCCCGCCGCCGCAATGGCGAGGGCTCCGATGCCCGCCAGGCCGAAGGTCAGGCCGAGGACGACCGCCACGGCGATGACCGCCAGAACGATCGCGATGAAGACCTTGATGGCCTTGGCTTCGGAATTGTCGGCCGGGACGACGTGCGCGGCTTTGGCGATGGTGGCGTCGCTGCTCATGGGATCCTCGCGAAAATGCGGCCCAAGGGCCGGGCTGGAAAAACGTCGAACGACCGCGAATTCCGGGGATGCGGCGATTTGACGCAGGCTTTGGGAACAGGTCGCGACCGAGCGGCGGCCGCGCGCGCCCTCTGCCTTACTATGGAATTTTCAGGAAAAAAAGAGGCCTAAAGCGCTATTGCGGGGTCGTGGACGTTTTGCGCGCCGACGCCGCAATGACGTGGATCAAATCCGGCCCAACGCGCGGGACGGATCAGGCGCCGTTGCGCTTCAGGAAATCCCACACTTTGCGCGCGGAATCGAATTCGGGCCCTTCGTCGCCATAGGGCTCGGAAGTATGGTTCAGCAAATGGCTCGAAAGCCGCATCCCCGTGCCTTCGAGCCTGACCAGCTCGACCGGCGCCTTGCAGCCGGAATAGGACAGGATCGCGCCGCGCGGCGCGCGCGGCCCTCCGCGCGGATCCGCCAGCGGCCGGTCGTCGCGCTTGGCGGAACAGCTGGCGTTTTTGGCGAAAACCGCGAGCGCGGTTTCGGCGGGCAGGACGTCGAAGGCGCTTTCGCCGAATTTCGCCGGACCGCCGGCGAAAGGCACGCGCGGATCGCCGACGTGATTGACCGCGATGAAGGCGATCGGATTGGCGGCGCAATTGG
Organism: Rhodoblastus sp.; assembly: GCF_041915505.1. Classification (GTDB taxonomy): domain Bacteria; phylum Pseudomonadota; class Alphaproteobacteria; order Rhizobiales; family Beijerinckiaceae; genus Rhodoblastus. The sequence goes on from NZ_JAYSBG010000046.1 coordinate 5,444, forward strand.
CGAGATCGGTCGGCATGCCGGCGCCCAGAGTGGCGAGGCCGGCGATCGGACGGCCGATGCCGGCGCAGACGGCGCGATAGGCGAGAGCGCCGCCGGAGGCCTCGCCGATGAGATAGATCCGACGCGGGTCGACCGAGCCCTCGCCGATGAAGCGCTCGACCAGATCGCGCAGGAATTTCACGTCACGATCGGCGTCCGGCCCCGCCGCGACCGGCCATTCGCCGCCCAAGGCGTCCGGATAGAGGAAGACCGGCTTGCTCGATTCCGCAATTTCCTCAAGGCCGGCGTGGCGGTGCGCGCGGACGCTGACGCCGCCGGCCGGATGCAGGATGATGACCAGCGGCCGGCGCCGCAGCTTGAGTCGCTCATGCACGACGACCACGGCGGAGCGCACGGTTCCGCCGGACTGGATGGTGAGTCGCGCCGCCGAAGCCGGCGCGGAACACGTCAGCGCCATCGCGGCGAAAGCCAGCAGGCCGGCCGCGCCCGCGGCCCAGAGCGAAGAAAGAAGTTTCACCGTGCGCACTCCAACCGCCCTAGGTTTCGCTTCTTTGCGTTGCGAAAGCAAGACGCCCGGCCGACCAGGGAGAGAAAATTGCTCAATCGTGAGGCGCCGTCCAGCAGACCCATCGACCAGCCGGCCCGTCAACCAAAGGACTGAGGCTGATCGCATTGCGCAGCGCACGCGTTTCCATTAGTGAGAGTGTCCGACCTCTTAGGTTTAATTTAGATTTCGCGGGCCCTTCGGGCCTCTCGCGGAACCTGACCATGTCAGTCCGAACAGGAAGGGTGAATTCCATGGCCGATCCCAGCCCGATCCCGCTGGAGCAGCGCCGCCCGCTCTCCCCCCATTTGCAGATCTACCAATGGTCGCCGACCATGGCCGTGTCGATCGCGCACCGCGTCACCGGCGCCGCGCTCTATGTCGGCACGCTGCTGCTCGCCGTCTATCTGCTCGCCGCCGCCAGCGACGCGCCGACCTTCAACGCCGTTTCGGCGCTGTTCCATTCGTTCATCGGCCAGCTCGTGCTGTTCGGCTACACCTTCGCGCTGCTGCTCCATCTGTTCGGCGGCCTGCGCCATGCGATCTGGGACGCGGGCAAGGGCTTCGAGCCGGAAGCGCGCGACAGGCTCGCCTATGGCTCGGTCGCCGCCGCCGCGGCCGCGACGGTCCTGCTGTGGATCGTCTCCTTCATCATTCGCTGAGGCCTGAACGATGTCCCAGAAATCCACGCTCCAGACGCCTCGCGCCCGTGTGAGCCATCTCGGCTCGGCCAAATCCGGCACGCATCACGCCTGGCTGATGCGCCTGACCTCCTTCGCGCTGCTGCCGCTGACGATCGCCTTCATCCTGATCGTGCTGTCGCTGCCCGGCCGCGACTACCAGAGCGCGCGCATCCTGCTCGGCTCGCCCTGCCCCGCCATCCTGCTGCTGCTGTTCGTCGGCGTCGGGATCTATCACATGACGCTCGGCATGCAGGTCATCATCGAGGACTACATCCACGCCGAACATCCGAAGCATCTGGCTCTGATGGCCAATATCTGCTTCGGGCTGGTGCTCGGCGCCGCCTCGATCTATGCGGTGCTCCGCCTGAGCTTCACCTGATCTTCGCCAGGGCGCGGCGGGCCTGAGGCTCGCGCCGCGCCGTCCTCCGCAATTCCGGTTTAAGGGTTCATCCAATGGCATCGAACGACGCCACAGCCAAGGCGGCCATCGGCGGCAAGGCCTATCCGATCGTGGACCACACTTTCGACGTCGTGGTGGTCGGCGCGGGCGGCGCGGGTCTGCGCGCGACCGTCGGCTGCTCGCAGGCGGGCCTGCGCACGGCCTGCATTTCCAAGGTCTTCCCCACCCGTTCGCATACGGTGGCGGCGCAGGGCGGCGTCGCCGCCTCGCTGGCCAATATGGGGCCGGACAACTGGAAATGGCACATGTACGACACCGTCAAGGGCTCCGACTGGCTCGGAGACCAGGACGCGATCGAATATCTCTGTCGCAACGCTCCGGCCGCCGTCTATGAGCTGGAGCACTGGGGCGTGCCGTTCTCGCGCACTGTCGACGGCAAGATCTACCAGCGTCCGTTCGGCGGCATGACCACCGATTTCGGCAAGGGCCCGCCGGCCCAGCGCACCTGCGCCGCCGCCGACCGCACCGGCCACGCCATGCTGCACACGCTCTATGGCCAGGCTTTGCGGAATTCGACCGAATTCTTCATCGAATATTTCGCCATCGACCTGATCCGCGACGCCTCGGGCGCGGTGCGCGGCGTCGTCTGCCTGAAAATGGACGACGGCACCATCCACCGCTTCCGTTCGCAGCTCGTCATTCTGGCGACCGGCGGCTATGGCCGCGCCTATTTCTCGGCGACCTCGGCCCATACCTGCACCGGCGACGGCGGCGGCATGATTCTCCGCGCCGGCCTGCCGATCCAGGATCTGGAATTCGTCCAGTTCCACCCGACCGGCATTTATGGCGCGGGCTGCCTCATCACCGAGGGCGCGCGCGGCGAAGGCGGCTATCTGACCAATTCGTCCGGCGAACGCTTCATGGAGCGTTATGCGCCTTCCGTGAAGGATCTGGCGCCGCGCGACATGGTTTCGCGCGCCATGACCATGGAAATCCGCGAAGGTCGCGGCGTGGGCAAGAACAAGGATCACATCTTCCTGCATCTTGACCATCTCGACCCGAAGATCCTGCACGAGCGCCTGCCCGGCATTTCGGAAAGCGCCAAGATCTTCGCCGGCGTCGACGTCACCCGCGAGCCGATCCCGGTTCTGCCGACCGTCCACTACAATATGGGCGGCATCCAGACGAACTATCACGGCGAAGTGCTGACCAAGGTCGGCGACGATCCGGATGTGGTGGTGCCCGGCCTGATGGCTGTGGGCGAGGCGGCCTGCGTGTCCGTCCACGGCGCGAACCGCCTCGGCTCCAATTCGCTGATCGATCTGGTGGTGTTCGGCCGCGCCGTCGGCCTGCGCGCCGCCGAAATCATCAAGGCGGGCGCCAAACAGCCCAATCTGCCGGAGGATTCGGCCGATCTCGCTCTGTCGCGCCTCGACCATTACCGCCACGCCAATGGCGGCACGCCGACCGCCGACCTGCGCCTGAAAATGCAGAAGGTGATGCAGAACAATTGCGCGGTCTATCGCACCGGCGAGGTTCTGGAGGAAGGCGTCAAGCTGATCCACGACGTTTGGGCCGGCCGCGACGATCTGCGCGTCACCGACCGCTCGCTGATCTGGAACTCGGACCTGATCGAGACGCTGGAATTCGACAATCTCATCGTCCAGGCCGTCGTCACCATGGTCGGCGCCGAGAACCGCAAGGAATCGCGCGGCGCCCACGCCCGCGAGGATTATGCGAATCGCGACGACGTCAACTGGATGAAGCACACGCTGGCGACCATCGACGACAAGGCCAAGACCGTGTCGCTCGATTACCGCCCCGTGCACAGCTACACCATGACGGACGAGGTCAGCTATATCGAGCCGAAAGCGCGCGTCTATTGAGGTCAATCCCGGCCGGGGCGCGGCCCCGGCCCATCATTTCTCGCCCCTCACCGGCGCGATGAGAGAGAGCAATCCCGATGGTTGAACTCGCACTGCCCAAGAATTCCGTGGTTGGCCTTGGCAAGAGCTGGCCCAAGCCCGCCAACGCCAAGAAACTCACCGAATTCCAGATCTATCGCTGGAACCCGGACGACGGCCGCAACCCCTCGATCGACACCTATTACGTCGATCGTGAGGATTGCGGGCCGATGGTTCTGGACGCCCTGCTGTATATCAAGAACAAGGTCGATCCGACGCTGACCCTGCGCCGCTCGTGCCGCGAAGGCATTTGCGGCTCCTGCGCGATGAATATCGACGGCGCCAACACCTTGGCCTGCACCAAGGCGATCGACGACGTGAAGGCGCCGGTCAAGATCTATCCGCTGCCGCATATGCCGGTGGTGAAGGATCTGGTGCCGGACCTGACCACGTTCTACGCCCAGCACGCCTCGATCGAGCCCTGGCTCAAGACCGAGACCCCGGCGCCGGAAAAGGAATGGCTGCAATCGCCGCAGGACCGCAACAAGCTCGACGGACTCTATGAGTGCATCCTCTGCGCCTGCTGCTCGACCTCGTGCCCGTCCTATTGGTGGAACGGCGACCGCTATCTCGGCCCTTCCGCGCTGTTGCAAGCCTATCGCTGGCTGATCGATTCGCGCGACGAGGCGACCGGCGAGCGTCTCGACAATCTGGAAGACCCGTTCCGGCTCTATCGCTGCCACACCATCATGAACTGCGCCCGCGCCTGCCCCAAGAGCCTGAACCCGGCCAAGGCGATCGCGGAAATCAAGAACATGATGATCGCCCGGCAGGTCTGAGCCGCCGGCCTGAAGCGTTTCCTTGTTTCGTGGAAACAAGGAAACGCTTCAGGTTTTTGTTTTGACGCGTTTTAGCGACAAAGAAAAAGGCGCGCCCGACGGGCGCGCCTTTTTCTTTAGTCTTTGGGGTCATCCAGGCGTCATCGCGAGATGAGCGCGCGGGCCGTCCTCGTGGCCGGCCAGCCTTCGATTGGCGTTACGCTCGCGGCTGCAGCGAGAACACGCGGGTCTGCAGGTCGAGCATCGCAGTGGCGAAACTCGTCGCATTATCGGCGAACTCGCTCCAGACCGAGGCCGGGGTCGGGTCGCGAGCGACCAGCTTGCCGGTCGTGTCGTCGGTCTCGAACCGCAGATCGGCCGAGAATTTCTTCGCCAGCGCCTGCATGGCGGCGTTGCTGGCGAGACAGGACATGTAGAGCGCGTCGGCGCGACGATTGCGCGCGGCGCGCACGATGCGCGACATCAGTTCGGTGCCGACGCCGCGACGGCGCCAGTCCTTCTCCACGCTGAACGCCGCCTCGACGGAGCCGCCGATGATATTGTTGCCGACAGCCCGCAGTTCGCCGGCGCCGCGCAGGACTCCCTCGACGTAATATCCATAGATCACGTCGTCGATGCCGAAGCAGCGCTCGGCGTAACGGGTCAGAAAGTCGTCGTTGACCGACATTGCGAAGCGGTCATACCGGCTCTGCGCGTCAAGACGCAATAGGTGCTCTCGGAACGCCGAGAGGTCGGCCGGCCATAATCTGCGTATGACGCCGCCATGGATCATCATCTGTTCCATAGTGGTTATTCCTTGTCCTTCCGCGGCGCGCGGCCGCTGTTGCTCGGACCCTCCGAAAAACGCTTCCTCATACATAGGTTGAATATGCTGCATTGCAGCAAAAAGTTCAAGCCCGAACTTTGTGCATTTTTAACCGTTGATTCCTTTGGTTTTTTGTCAGAATCAAGGCTCGACCGCATCCGTGCTGCAACAATTAAGGAAGCGTTGGCTCCGATTCAATGTTGCATCGCAGAAAAGCATTTATGCGCGAATGCATGAACGATCCGTGAATGTCCCCTGCGGGCCGATTCAGGCCAGCAATTCGATCAGCGGCGGGATCAGCGGCTCATCGGCGGGCGGCATGGGAATGTCGCGCAATTGCTGCGGCCGCAGCCATTTCAGGGCCTGTCCCTCGCGCGAGGCCGCAAAACCGTCCCAGCGCCGGCAGACATAAAGCGGCATCAGCAGATGGAAATCCGGATAGGCGTGGCTGGCGAAGGTCAGCGGCGCGAGGCAGGGCTCTTTCACCGCAATCCCCAGTTCCTCGTGCAATTCGCGAATCAGCGCCTGTTCCGGCCGTTCGCCGGCGTCGACCTTGCCGCCCGGAAATTCCCAAAGGCCCGCGAGCTGCTTGCCCTCGGGTCTCTGGGCGACCAGAACACGATTGTCGGCGTCGATCAGCGCCGCTGCGACAACGAGAACGAGCTTCATGTTGATTTGCCGCCCTTCCAGGGCGGCGCCCCTCGCATAAGCTCGGCGTCGCATTCGCTCCTAGACGGCTTTCGCAGGCGTACGCCTGCGCAAACCGTCTTCATGACCGGTAGTCGCCATTGATGGCGACATATTCCTTGGTCAGGTCGCAGGTCCAGACCGTCGCCTCGCCCTTGCCGATCCCCAGATCGGCGCGAATCACGATCTTGTCCTGTTTCATCGCGGCGGTGGCGGCGGCCTCGTCGTAATCCGGGTCGCGCCGGCCGTCATGGGCGACGCGGATATCGCCGAACCAGATCGACAGCAGGTCGCGCTCGGCCTTTTCGCCGGCCTTGCCGACCGCCATCACCACGCGGCCCCAATTGGCGTCCTCGCCGGCCGCCGCGGTCTTGACCAAAGGCGAATTGGCGATCGAAAAGGCGATCTTTTTCGCGGCCTTGTCGTCCTCGGCGCCGGTCACCCGCACCTCGATGAATTTGCGCGCGCCCTCGCCGTCGCGCGCCACCTGCTGGGCGAGATCGAGCAAAACCGCTTCGAGCTTTTCGGCGAAATCCGCCAGATCCTTGTCGCCGGCCTTCTTGACCTTCTTCTGGCCGCGCTTGGCCGCCGCGCCGGTGGCGAACAGCATCAACGTGTCGGAGGTCGAGGTGTCGCTATCCACCGTCACCGCGTTGAACGTGCCCTTGACGCCTTTGGACAGCAGCTTTTGCAGCGCCTCTGACGAAATGGCGGCGTCGGTGAACACATAGGACAGCATGGTCGCCATATTGGGCGCGATCATGCCGGCGCCCTTGGCCATGCCGTTGATCGTCACCTCGACGCCGTCGATCAAAGCCTTGGCGGTCGCGACTTTGGGAAAAGTGTCGGTGGTCATGATGGCCCGTGCGGCGGCGAGCCAGCCGTCGGGCCGCGCCTCCGCCGCGAGCTTGTCGAGCACGCCCTCGAATTTGCTGGCGTCGAGCGGCTCGCCGATCACGCCGGTCGAGGCCAGGAAAATCTCGTCCTCATCGGCGCCAACCGCCTTGGCGGCCAGTTTCGCGGTCAGTTCGGTCGCCTCGCGGCCGAGCTTGCCGGTAAAGGCGTTGGCGTTGCCGGAATTGACCACCAGAGCGCGGGCGCGGCCGCCGCGCAGATTGTCGCGGCACCAGTCCACCGGAGCCGAAGGGCATTTGGAGGTGGTGAACACGCCGGCGACTGTCGCGCCCGCGTCGAACACAGCCAGCAGCACGTCGGTGCGGCCCTGATAGCGAATGCCGGCGGCGCCGGCGGCCAGACGCACGCCGTCGATGGCCGGGAGTTCGGCAAAGCTTTTCGGCGCGAGGGGCGAGACGGGAGCTGCGGCGGCCATATTTGACTTCCTTCGATTGGCTTGGCGCGGATTAGTCGTCGGCTTGGTTCCAGGCGTCAAGTCGCATCGGCGCCTCGAAATGGATTTGCGGCGAATTTTTCAAATCCAAGGGAATAAACCGTCCCGCGCCGGAGTCTTGTTGTCGCGATCCCGCGATGAGGAGAGATTCATGCGCGAACATGACGCCGAAATGAAAAAAACCGGCCCGAACCGCCGAAAAATTCTGGAATGCATGGCCTGGGCGGGGACCGGCATGGTCTGGACGGTTTCCGGCGGCGCGCCCGCCTCGCAGCTTTTGGGCTCGGCCCAGGCGAAGGACGCCGGCTTCACTTTCGTCCAGATTTCCGACAGCCATATCGGCTTCGACAAGCCGGTCAATCCCGACGCCGTCGGCACGCTGAATCAGGCTCTGGACCAGATTCTGGCCCTGCCCGAGCCGCCGGATTTCATCATCCACACCGGCGACATCACCCATACCGCCGAGCCCGGCCAGTTCGACACCGCGTTGAAGGCGATCAGCCGGCTGAAGCGCGACGTCCATTACGCGCCGGGCGAACATGACATCGTCGACGCCGCCACGAGCAAGGCCTATATGGAGCGCTTCGGCAAAGGCGCCCGCGATGGAGCCTATTATTCCTTCGACCACAAGGGCGTGCATTTCGTCTCGCTCAACAATGTCGTCGATCTGAAAGCCAATGGCCTCGGCTTCCTCGGCGCCGACCAGCTCGCCTGGCTGGCCGACGACCTGCGCGACAAGAAAGATTCCACGCCGATCGTGCTGTTCTGCCACATTCCGCTGTGGACCATCGCGCCGGAATGGGGCTGGGGCACGCAGGATTCGCAAGCCGCCCTCGCCCTGTTGGCGCGGTTCGGCTCGGTCACCGTGCTGAACGGCCATATCCACCAGACCATGCAGAAGATCGAAGGCCGGGCGACTTTCCACACCGCCCGCTCGACGGCCTTTCCGCAGCCGGCGCCCGGAACCGCGCCCGCGCCGGGGCCCCTGAAAGTGCCGCCGGGACAATTGCGCGGGCTGCTCGGCATCACCGATGTCGTCTATGCGCCGGGCGACGCCCGGCTCGCCATTACCGATACAGCGCTGGGGGGATGAGAACGGCGATGAGACGATCCGCGCTTCTGCTCATCGCGCTGACGGCCTTCGCCGTGGGCGCGCCTTCGGCCCAAGCGGCCGGCGACGCCGCCCACGGCGAGGAGCTCTACGAGGGCTGTCAGGACTGCCATTCGCTCGACAAGAACGAGGTCGGACCGCGCCATCGCGGGGTCTATGGCCGCAAGGCCGGCTCACTGCCGGATTACGCCTATTCCGACGCCCTGAAGAACGCCAATGTTGTCTGGGACGACAAGACGCTCGACCTGTGGCTGACGGATCCGCAAAAATTCCTGCCCGGCGCGAAAATGTTCTATCATCTCGACAGCGCGCAAGATCGCGCCGACGTCATCGAATATTTGAAGACGCGCGCGAAATGATGTTGGAGACCGCCCTGTCGTGACGGCCAGCGAACTGGCGCGGCGGCGCTTCGCCGCCGTCGCGCTTCCCCATCTCGACGCGGCTTATTCGCTCGCCAAGGCCCTGGCGGGCAATGGCCCCGACGCCGAAGACATCGTGCAGGAGGCCTGCCTGCGCGCGCTGAACGCTTTGGAGCGGCAGGAGATCGAGCAGCCGCGCGCCTGGATGCTGACGGTCACCCGCAACGCCGCGCTGACCTTTCTGGCCCGGCGCGCGCCGCCCAATCCGGCCGATATCGGCGATCTCGAACGCGAGGGCCGGCTGACGGCGCCGGCGCCCGGTCCCGACGCCGAGGCGCGGCTGATCGCCGCCGACGAGGGCGAAGCCTTGCGCGGCGCGCTGGCCGCGCTGCCCCTGCCCTTGCGCGAAACCCTGCTGATGCGCGTCACGCACGGCCTCAGCTATCGCGACATCGCCGCGGCCACGCAGGCGCCGGTTGGCACGGTGATGTCGCGCCTCGCCCGCGCCCGCGCGGCGCTGGCGCAAGCTCTGGGAGACAAAAGGTGACGGAGGCGGAAGACAAAGTCCTGCGGATTCAGGCCGCGCTCGACGGCGAACTCGACGCCGCCGGCATGCTGGACTTCGAGCGCATCTGCGCCGAGGATCCGGCTTTGGCGGCCGAATACGCCCGGCTGAAGGCGCTGGACGAGGCCCTGCGCCGCGCCGCGCCGGTCGAGCCCGCCCCCGACTCTTTGCGCGCCCGCATCGCCGCCCTCGCCGAACCGCCCCAGACCCGGCAGCCGGCGAAAACCCCGCTGCGCTTCGCCGCCCCGCCGCGCGCGCTCGCCGCCTCGCTGCTGCTGGGCGCGGTGCTCGGCTATGGCGGCGCTTTGATGCGGCCCAATGCGCCCGACCCCGAGCGCACGCTGGTTTCCGCCTTCATGCGGACGCAGATTTCCGGCCAGAGCGTGGATATAGCGACCAGCGAGCGCCATGTGGTCAAGCCCTGGCTCGCCGGTCGCGCGCCACTGGCCATAACGGCGGTCGATCTCGCCGCAGCAGGCTTTCCGCTCGCCGGCGGACGCGTCGAGGCGCTCGACGGCAGGATCGTCCCGACCCTGGTCTACAAGCGCCGGGAACATCGCATCGAAGTGACGGAACTGCCGCTGTCGGAAGCGGATTCGGACAAGAGTCGCAATGCCGGATTCGACGGCTTTCACGTCGCGCGCTGGAGCGATGCCGACCGCGCCTATATTGCGGTGACCGATCTGCCGGCGATCGAACTCGCCCAATTCGTCGATCTGTTCCGCGCCGCCGTGGCGGGCGAGCGCGAGGGCGCGGGCGCGGGCCCCAAGTAATCAGCCCAAAGTGAGAGCCCCGAAATGAAAAGCCCCGCCGAAGCGGGGCTGTCCAGATCTTACTTCTTCGGCGCTTCGGCCGGCTTCGCGGCGTCGGGCTTGGCCGCGTCCGGCTTGGCGGCGTCCGGCTTCGGGGCGTCGGCCGGCTCGTCCGTGCGGGTGATCTTGGCGGCCTCGCGCAGTTTCAGGATCGCCTCGCTCTGGGCGCGCTGGGCGACGAAGCGCTCGAGCTGATCCT
>NZ_JAYSBG010000047.1:0-15570 GCF_041915505.1 Rhodoblastus sp.
CGCCCGCCGCTATCCCGGCCGGATCGCGGTCGGAATCGACGCGCGCGACGGTCTGGTCGCGGTCGACGGCTGGGCGAAATCGTCGCAACTGACCGCCGTCGAACTCGGGAAGCGCTTCGAAGACGCCGGCGTCGCGGCCATCGTCTATACCGACATCGCCCGCGACGGCGTGCTGAAGGGCCTGAATATCGAGGCGACGCTGGCGCTCGCCAATGCTTTGGCGATACCGGTGATCGCCTCGGGCGGATTGGCGTCCATTGCCGATATCGAACGGCTGCTGGAGCCCGATTGCGCGCGCCTCGCTGGCGCGATCAGCGGCCGCGCGCTTTATGACGGCCGGCTCGACCCGCAGCAGGCGCTGGCGCTCATCAAATCTAGGCGCGCGGCGTGAACCGGCCCGACGGCCGAAGGGAGCAGAGCCTTGCTTAAGACCCGCGTCATTCCCTGCCTCGACGTCAAGGACGGACGCGTCGTCAAGGGCGTGAATTTCGTCAATCTGCGCGACGCCGGCGATCCGGTCGAATGCGCCATCGCCTATGACGCCGCCGGCGCCGATGAACTGTGCTTTCTGGACATTACGGCCAGCCACGAGGAGCGCGACCTGCTGCTCGACGCCGTCAAGAGGACGGCCGAGGCCTGTTTCATGCCGCTGACGGTGGGCGGCGGCGTCCGCACCCTCGACGATATCCGCAACCTGCTGCTGGCCGGCGCCGACAAGGCCTCGATCATGACCGCCGCCGTCCATGACCGCGATTTCGTCCGGCGCGGCGCAGAAAAATTCGGCAGCCAATGCATTGTCGTGGCGATCGACGCCAAGGCGGTCGCGCCTGGCCGCTGGGAGATTTTCACCCATGGCGGCCGCCGCCCGACCGGGATCGACGCGATTCAATACGCCAAGGAAGTGACCGCGCTGGGCGCGGGCGAAATCCTCCTGACCTCGATGGACCGCGACGGCGCCAAATCCGGCTTCGACATCGCCCTGACCCGCGCCATTTCCGACGCCGTGACGATTCCGGTGATCGCCTCCGGCGGCGTGGGGACGCTCGAACATCTCGTCGAAGGCGTGCGCGACGGCCACGCCAGCGCGGTTCTGGCCGCCTCGATCTTCCATTTCGGCGAATTCACCATCGGCGAGGCGAAGGCCTATATGGCCAAGGCGGGGCTGCCGATGCGGCTCGATCCACTGGCCTGTTGAGGAGCGCCAGCATGACGGACGTGTTTTCCCTCGATGCTCTGGCCATTCTGATCGCCAGACGGGCCGGCGCGGAGGCGGACCAATCCTATACCCGCAGCCTGCTCGATTCGGGCACAGCCCGGATCGCCAAGAAATTCGGCGAGGAAGCTTTCGAGGCCGCGATCGCCGCGGTCGAGCGTGATCGCGCGGGGCTCAAAATGGAGGCCGCCGACGTGCTTTATCACCTATTGGTCTTGCTTCAGGACGGCGGCGTTCCGTTGCAAGATGTGGTCGACGAACTCGCCCGGCGCACCCAGCAATCGGGCCACCAGGAAAAGGCCTCCCGCGGCGGATGACAGGGGGCTGGAGGCGGGCTTGAACGAATTTCCCCGAAATACGGCCGCCGAGCCTACGGTTGAGACGACAGGGCCGAATCTCTCGCCCTATCGCCATTTCACGCGCGATGAATGGGCGCAGTTGCGCGCGGATACGCCGCTGACCCTGACCATAGACGACCTGAAGCGGCTTCAGTCGATCAACGATCCGATCTCGCTGGAAGAGGTCATCGCGATCTATCTGCCGCTGTCGCGCCTGCTCGCGCTTTACGTCGCCGCGACCCAAGGCCTGTTCAAGGCCACCCAGCGCTTCCTCGGCGCGGATGACGGCAAGGTGCCCTATATCATCGGGGTCGCCGGCTCGGTCGCGGTTGGCAAATCGACCACCGCCCGCGTGCTCCAGGCCCTGCTCTCACGCTGGCCGAACACGCCCAAGGTCGAGCTGATCACGACCGACGGATTTCTGCTGCCCAACGAACAGTTGGAGCGCGACGACCTGATGGACCGCAAGGGTTTTCCGGAAAGCTACGACACCAACAGGCTGGTGCGCTTCCTCTCCGACGTCAAGGCGGGGCGCCGCCATGTCGAGGCGCCGGTCTATTCGCATCTGACCTATGACGTGGTGACCGAGGAGGCCGTCAGCGTCGATCGCCCGGACATCCTGATCGTCGAGGGCGTCAATGTCCTGCTGCCCAGCCGCCTGCCGCGCGACGGCAAGGAAACGCCCTTTGTGTCCGACTTTTTCGACTTTTCGGTCTATCTCCACGCCGACGAGGATCAACTCGAAAGATGGTATGTCTCCCGCTTCATGCGGCTCCGCTCGACCGCCTTCCGCGATCCGCGCTCCTATTTCCGGAAATATGCGGAAATTCCGGACGATGAGGCCGAATCGACCGCGCGCAGCATCTGGAAACGGATCAACCTGCGCAATCTGCACGAGAACATTCTGCCGACCCGCGCGCGCGCCAGCCTGATCCTGACCAAGGGCTCCAGCCATCGCATCGAAGAGGTCGCGCTGCGGAAATTGTGAAACGCCTCAGGGCCGATCAACCTTACAGCGTGACCAGTTTCGGCTTTCTCTCCAGCACGCTGAGCACCCGCGCCAACTCCGGACCGCGCTTCAGGATCAGCCCGGTCTGCGCGACCACCGAATAGGCGCCCTGTCTGCGAATCGCTTTCGGCTCCTTCACGATCCGATAGAAGGCCGCCTCGCCATTGCGGCGAAAAATCGAAAACACGGCCTGGGACGCCGAAAAATCCATCGCATAGTCGCGCCAGACGCCCTGCGCGACCATCCGGCCGTAAAGATTGAAGATCGATTGCAGCTCGAGCCGATTGAAGCCGACGACATGGCTCGCCGGCGTCGGCTCGAAAAGGGCCGGGGCAGGCAGGCGCAAGACTTCCAAATTTGTGTCGGGCGGATTTTCGCTCAAGCGGAAGACATCGATTCAAAGATTACACTTTGATGATGACCCGGTTCCGGGCCTCAGGCAAGCCGGGAAAAGACGGACGCTTAAGACATGAGGAAAGTCACAATTCCGCCGCTGTCGCGCCATCCGGCCGCTGCTTTGCGCAGGGACAAAGGAACGGTCGACGGCCCTCGTCCGGGATTTTGCCGCGTTGACGCAGCCCCCCAGCCGGAGCGGCGTCCTGAGTCGAAATAAGGCGCCTGAGACATGAGCCGGCCGGGCCCGTCCCGGCCGGCTCTCTTTATGGCCCCGATGGCCGTCCCGATCTTCCGCAAGCTCTTGAAAGCCGGCGCGCGCTCCGCAATATAGCCGCCCGAGGCCGAAGGCCGGGCGACCAGCGCCCGCGACATTCGTCCAGACCAGGACAAGAGCGAGAAAAATGACGCAGGAAGCGGCGACGATGGAAAGCGAACGTCATGTTTTTCAAGCGGATGTGGCGCGCCTGCTGCATCTGATGGTGCATTCGATCTATTCCGAGCGCGATATTTTCCTGCGCGAGCTGATCTCCAACGCCGCCGACGCCTGCGAGAAGCTGCGCTACGAAGCCAACAGCCATCCGGCTCTGCTCGACGATGGGGCGAGTTTCGCCATTCGCATCCTGCTCGACGCTGAGGCCGGAACCTTGACCGTCGAAGACAATGGCGTCGGCCTGTCGCATGACGAACTGACTTCGGCGCTCGGCACGATCGCCAATTCCGGCACACGCGCCTTCCTCGAAAAGGTCAAGGCTTCGGACTCGAATGCGGCTGAGCTGATCGGCCAGTTCGGCATCGGCTTCTATTCGGCTTTCATGGTCGCCGACCGCGTCGTGGTCGAAACCCGGCGCGCGGGCGGAGATCAGGCCTGGCGCTGGACCTCGGACGGCAAGGGCGAATTCGAGATCGCCCCGGTCGACCTCGAACAGGCGCCGCGGCGCGGGGCGCGCGTCATCCTCCACCTCAATGAGGACTCGAAATCCTATCTCGATCCGCACAAGGTCGAATCGATCGTCGCGGAACATTCCAGCGCTATCGCCACGCCGATCGACCTCGTGGAAAAGCCGGACGCCGAACCGCGGCGGATCGGCGACGGCGCGGCGCTCTGGACCCGGCCCAAGGCCGACATCACGCCGGAGCAATATAGGGAATTCTATCAGGAGCTTTCCGGCCAGTTCGACGAACCGGCGCTCACCGTCCATTGGCGCGCCGAAGGCCGCGCGGAATATACAGTTCTGGCTTTCGCGCCGGGATCGCGCCCGTTCGACCTGTTCGATCCGGCGCGCAAAGGCCGCACCAAGCTTTATTCGCGCCGCGTCCTGATCTCGCGCGACATCGACATACTGCCCGGCTATCTGCGCTTCTTCCGGCTGGTGGTGGATTCGCCCGACCTGCCGCTGAACGTCTCGCGCGAAATGGTGCAGGAAAGCCCGCTGTTCGCGGCGATCAAGAAGGGCGTCGCCAATCGCCTGCTGCAGGAGCTGGGCAAATTCGCCGAAAGCGAGCCGGACAAGTTCCTGGAGCTTTGGAAGAATTTCGGCGCCGTCCTGAAGGAAGGCCTCTATGAGGATCCCGAGCGGCGCGACGCGCTGCTGAAAATGGCGCGGTTCACGACCAGCGTCGACAGCGACGGAAAACGCTCGCTCGCCGATTATGTCGCCGCCATGCGGCCGAACCAGACCGCCATCTATTACCTGGCCGGCGAAGGCGCGGCGCGAATCGCCGCCAGCCCGCAATTGGAAGGTTTTCGCGCGCGCGGCGTGGAGGTTCTGCTGCTGTCCGATCCGGTCGACCCGTTTTGGGTCCAGACCGCCGTCGGCTATGACGGCAAGCCTTTCAAATCGGTCACCCAGGGCGCGGCGGACATCAAGTCGATCACTCTGACCGACGAGGCCGAAAAGCCGGCGGAGGCCGCCGCCGAAATCAAGGATTTCATCGCTCTGGCCAAACAGGTCCTCGAATCGGCGGTGGAGGACGTTCGCGTCTCGGACCGCCTTTCGGAAAGCGCCGTCTGCCTTGTCGCGCCGGAATATGGCCCCGATCTGCGTCTGCAGCAGATCCTGTCGGCGCATGGCCAGTCGCCCGTCGAAATCAAGCCCGTGCTTGAGGTCAATCCCGCCCATCCGCTGGTGGTCGCGCTGGAAAGCCTGGCCAAATCCTCCGACCGTGCCCTGTTCGAGGACGCCGTGTGGTTGATCCTCGACGAGGCGCGTCTGCTCGACGGAACCGCTCCCAAGGACGCCGCGGCTTTCGCCGCGCGGCTGACGCGCGTGCTGGGCAAGGCGCTCGGCGCGTGAGCCTGTCGGCGGCGCCGATGGTCTTTTCCG
Source organism: Rhodoblastus sp. (assembly GCF_041915505.1). GTDB lineage: Bacteria > Pseudomonadota > Alphaproteobacteria > Rhizobiales > Beijerinckiaceae > Rhodoblastus. Next base: position 5,281 of record NZ_JAYSBG010000047.1, read on the forward strand.
TCGACGCCTTTTCGACCGACACGGTGGCGCAGGCGCGCAACAGGCTGGCGTCGGCGCTGACTGAGGCCGGAAAGGAGCCGGCCGCGCTCGAAGCGCGGCTCCTGCTGGAAGGCGCCTGCGGCCTGACCGCGCTCGAATTGCTCACGCGCGCCGATGACAGGCTTGAGCCGGACGCGGCCGCGCGATTGCAGCTTTTCGCCGAGCGGCGCCTCGCGGGGGAGCCGGTTGGCCGCATTCTTGGCCAGAGCGGATTCTACGGTCTCGATCTGCTGGTGACGCGCGATGTTCTCGATCCGCGCGGGGACACCGAGACGCTGGTCAAGGCGGCGCTTGATTTCGCAGCCGCCCACCGGACGCCGGCGCCGCGCATTCTGGATCTGGGCCTGGGCTCAGGCGCGATCTTATGCGCCTTGCTCGCCTCCCTGCCGGACGCGTTCGGCGTCGGCGTCGACAAATCGCCCGCCGCCGGCGCGGTAGCGCGGACCAATCTGAACCGCTGCGGCCTCGCCGATCGTTCTTCGGTGTTTTGTGGAAACTGGGCCGACGCGCTCGCCGGACGCTTCGACATGGTGGTTTCCAATCCGCCCTATATCGCGCTGACGGAAAAGGCGGAACTGGCCCGCGAAGTGGCCGATTACGATCCGCCGCTCGCGCTTTACGGCGGACCGGACGGGCTCGACTGCTACCGCGAGACCGCGCCTCGCCTCAACGACTTGCTAACGCCCGACGGCGGCGCGTTTTTCGAAATCGGTTATCGGCAGGGGGCGACGGCCGCCGCGCTGTTCGAAGGCGAGGGGCTGGCGGACGTGCATGTCGTCAAAGACCGCTCCGGCCACGACCGCGTCGTCGCCATGCGCTCCGGCCGCTAAATTCGTGTTTATTGGCCCGTTCGTCCAAAATTTTGGCTTGGCGTAGCAAGAAAAAACGTTTAGTCTGCACCGCAGCAAATACCGGTTGCGCTTGACTTCATCGCAGCACGGCCCGACAGGAGAGCGGTTCCGCACGTCGCGGGAATTCATTCCGCCCCGACCGGCCATTAGCCCTGCGACTTGAGCGACGTGGTACGATCGCCGTTTCCCTCAATGGATCTGGAAGACGAAAAGCGAGTTTGCGGAGAATCGCAAACATGGCCGGTGAGGTAAAAGCGCCGGAACTGTTGCGTCATCAAAAGTCACAATAGGCTCGAGGCTGTGAAGCGTCGGCGCTAAGCTTTGCGCAGACGTTTTGATTATTCAGGGATGATCGATGAGACCTGGTCAGAACAAGCGTATGCGTGGTCGGAATAACCGTAAAGGTCCCAATCCACTCACCAGGAGCTATGAATCGACCGGACCGGACGTAAAGATTCGCGGCACAGCTCAACATATTGCCGAAAAATACCTCCAATTGGCGCGCGACGCGCAATCTTCCGGTGACACGGTCGTCGCCGAGAATTATTTGCAGCATGCGGAACATTATTTCCGCATCATCGCGGCGGCGCAAACCGCCCAGCAGCAAGCCCAGATGGGCTACGGCCGCGGCGGCGAGGATCTCGACGAGTCTGACGAGGACGATGATTTCGCGGCTCTGCCCGACCGGTTCTCCTCGCCTTTCGAGCGGCCGGCGCAAAATCCGGCCCTGAACGCGCCGCAGACCAATGTCGCGCCGATGGGCATGGCCGGACAGCCGCAGCCCTATTTCGATCGCCCCGCCTTTTCGTCGGAAATGGCGGACCGTCAGACGGAGCGTTCGGGCGAACGCAATCCGAATCCCCAGGGCGAACGCCAAGATCGGCAGGATCGCCAGGATCGGCAGCCGCGCAACGATCGGCGCTTCAACCAGCAGGGACAGGGCCGGCAGAATTTTCGCGACCAGCAACCTCGCTTTGACGCCGCGTCGGAACAGCCGCGCGTGAATTTCGATAGTGTGAATCCCGGCCTGCCCGCCTTCATCACCGCGCCGAAACGGCCGGCGGCGAATGGCACCGGCGCCCACGCGCCCGAACCGGAGGTTCAGGCCTTGAACCTTCAGCCGGAGCCGCACGCCGAACCGTCGGATGTCGTCGCGGCCCAAAGCCAGGACGAAGCCGAGGGCCGTTTCCATCTGCGGCCGCGCCGCCGCCGCCGCACCCGCGCGGAAGGCGCCGAGGATCAGGATCGGCCGACGCCAGTCGCCGAGGCCAATTCGGCCGAAGCTGAGTGACACGAGCCTGACCCCATTCCGAAAGCGGCGCCTTGAGCGCCGCTTTTTCATTTTGCGCCTTATTCTCCCGGCGGCTTGGCCTTTTCAAGGGAACGGACCGTTCCCATATCAGCGCCGAGGCCGCCGTTCCGGGGCCGGAAAGATGACGCGCTGTTCTCGCCTTTCGGGAGACAGCGGCGGGCATAGGAGGTTGATCATGAATATTGAAAAGCTGACCGAACGCGCGCGGGGCTTTGTTCAGTCGGCGCAGTCGCTCGCGCTTCGCGAGGGCCACCAGCAATTCACCCCGCTCCATATTCTCAAAGTCCTGCTCGATGACGAGCAGGGGCTGTCCGCCGGTTTGATCGATAAATCGGGCGGCCGCTCGCGCGAGGCCCTTCAGCAATGTGAACTCGCGCTCGCCAAACTGCCGCGCGTCGAAGGCGGCGGAGCAGGCCAGCTTTATCTCGCGCCGGCGACCGCGCGGCTGTTCGACACCGCTGAGAAGATCGCCCAGAAGGCTGGCGATTCCTTTGTCACGGTCGAGCGCCTGCTGCTCGCGCTCGCCATGGACACGAGCAGCGACGCCGGCAAAATCCTCGCCAATGCCGGAGTTACGCCGCAGGGCCTGAACCACGCGATCGAAGAGCTGCGCAAGGGCAGGACGGCCGATTCGGCTTCCGCCGAAAACGCCTATGACGCCTTGAAGAAATATGCGCGCGACCTGACCGAGGCGGCGCGCGAGGGCAAGCTCGACCCGGTGATCGGCCGCGACGAGGAAATCCGGCGCACGATTCAGGTTCTGTCCCGCCGCACCAAGAACAATCCGGTTCTGATCGGCGAGCCCGGCGTCGGCAAGACGGCCATCGTCGAGGGCTTGGCGCTGCGCATCGTCAATGGCGACGTGCCGGAAAGCCTGCGCGACAAGAGCCTGCTGGCGCTCGACATGGGCGCGCTGATCGCGGGCGCCAAATATCGCGGCGAGTTCGAGGAGCGGCTGAAAGCCGTGCTCAATGAGGTCACGGCGGCGGCAGGCGGCATCATTCTGTTCATCGATGAAATGCACACGCTGGTCGGCGCGGGCAAGGCCGACGGCGCGATGGACGCCTCGAACCTGCTGAAGCCCGCTTTGGCGCGTGGCGAATTGCATTGCGTCGGCGCGACCACGCTCGACGAATATCGCAAGCATGTCGAGAAGGACGCGGCGCTGGCCCGGCGTTTCCAGCCGGTTTTCGTCAGCGAGCCGACCGTGGAGGACACGATTTCGATCCTGCGCGGGCTGAAGGAGAAATACGAACTGCATCATGGCGTGCGGGTCAGCGATTCCGCGCTGGTCGCGGCCGCGACCTTGTCGAATCGTTATATCGCCGACCGTTTCCTGCCGGACAAAGCGATCGATCTGGTCGACGAAGCCGCATCGCGCCTGCGGATGCAGGTCGATTCCAAGCCGGAAGAGCTCGACGAATATGATCGGCGCATCATCCAGCTCAAGATCGAGCAGGAGGCGCTGAAGAAGGAGACCGATCAGGCGTCCAAGGACCGTCTGGTTCGGCTCGAAACCGAACTCGCCGATCTGACGGAGAAATCTGCCGAACTGACCGCGCGCTGGCGCGCGGAAAAGGACAAGCTCGGCGCGGCGCAGAAAATGAAGGAACAGTTGGAAACGGCGCGCAACGACCTGCTGATCGCACAGCGCAAGGGCGATTACGCGGAAGCCGGCCGGCTGACCTATGGCGTCATCCCCGAGCTTGAGCACAAGCTGGCGGAAACCGAGGCGAAATCGAGCGAGGTTCTGCTCGACGAAGCGGTGACGCCCGATCATATCGCGCAGGTCGTCTCGCGCTGGACCGGCGTGCCGGTTGACAAGATGCTCGAGGGCGAACGCGCCAAGCTCCTGAAAATGGAAGACGAACTGGCGTATCGTGTGGTCGGTCAGCGCGAGGCCGTGGCCGCAGTCGCGACCGCCGTCCGCCGTGCGCGCGCCGGTCTGCAGGATCCGAACCGGCCGATTGGCTCGTTCATGTTCCTCGGTCCGACCGGCGTGGGCAAGACCGAACTGACCAAGGCTCTGGCCGCCTTCCTGTTCGACGACGACACGGCCATGGTCCGGCTCGACATGTCGGAATATATGGAGAAACATTCGGTCGCCCGACTGATCGGCGCGCCTCCGGGCTATGTCGGCTATGAGGAGGGCGGCGCCCTGACCGAAGCCGTGCGGCGGCGGCCCTATCAGGTTGTGCTGTTCGACGAGATCGAAAAAGCCCATCCGGACGTCTTCAACGTGCTGCTGCAGGTTCTGGACGACGGCCGCCTGACCGACGGTCAGGGCCGGACGGTGGATTTCCGCAATGTCGTCATCATCATGACCTCGAATCTCGGCTCGGAATTCCTGGTCATGCAGCAGGAGGGCGAGGATTCCTCCGCCGTCCACGATGAGGTCATGCAGGTCGTGCGGTCGCATTTCCGGCCGGAATTCCTGAACCGGATCGACGAGATCATCCTGTTCCACCGTCTGCGGCGGCAGGACATGGGCGCCATCGTCGACATCCAGTTCAAGCGGCTCGGCCGCCTGCTGGAGGATCGCAAGATCACCCTGCATCTCACCGACGCCGGCCGGGCCTGGCTGGCGGAAAAGGGCTATGATCCAGCCTATGGCGCGCGGCCGCTAAAGCGCGTCATTCAGAAGAATGTGCAGGATCCGTTGGCGGAACTGATGCTCGCGGGGGAAATCGGCGACGGCCAGACCGTCGACGTCTCCGCCACGGCGGATGAGCTGACCCTGAACGGCGAACCTGTCGTGAAGATCCGCCCCGGCACGGAAAAGCCTCCAGGGCGGTTGAACTGACCGAAAAAAGAAGGGCGGCGCTATAGTGTTTTCGAGCGAAGTGGATGCCGGTTCGCGTAAAGAACCGTAGGTCCGCGAAGCGAATACGCGTCAAAACAAAAATCGAGATCGTTTCATTGTTTCCATGAAACAATGAAACGATCGAGCCGCCCTTTTTTATTGCAGCCAGCCGAGCGACACGCCGACCAGAAGAACGACGCCGATCACGAAACGATAGGCGACGAAAGGCCAGGACGAGAAGCGCTCGAGAATCCGCATCAAGCCCCAGATCGCGGCGAAGGCGGACAGCGAGGCCACGACGAGGCCGACGGCGAGAATCATCCAGCCTTCGGCGGAGAGGTGCGCCTTGTATAATTCATAGAATTCCTTGGCGCCGGCCAGGAAAATCGCGGGTAGGCCGAGCAGGAAGGAAAAACGCGCCGCCTCTTCGCGTTTGAGGTCGAGGAACATGGCGGCGGTCAGGGTCGAGCCGGAACGCGACACGCCGGGAATCAGCGCGCCGACCTGGGCCAGACCGACGATCATGGCGTCCTTCAGCGACACATTGTCGAGCGTGCGGCGATGCTTGCAGAAACGTTCCGCCAGCGCCAGCAGGACCGACATCACGATACAGGCCGCGCCGATCACCCAGAGGCTGCGCAGGGGTGAGCCGCAGGTGTTCAACACTTTCGACAGCAGCGTGCCGAAAATGACCAGCGGCACGGTCGCGAGCAGGATCCAGGTGGTGAAGCGGAACTGCCAGTCGCGGAAATCGCGGCGCCGCACGGCGTCGATCGAGCCGAACACGAGGCCCTTCACATCGCCCCAGAAATAAGAGATCACCGCCGCCAGGGCCGCCATTTGCATGGCGGCGGAAAAGGCCGATCCGGGATCGCGCCAGCCGAGCAAGGCAGGGACGATCCGCATGTGAGCGGTCGAGGAGATCGGCAGCAGTTCGGTTATGCCCTGAACCACGCCAAGCGCCGCCACCTTGGCGACGCCGAGTTCGATGAATCCCGTATCCAACCCTTGTGTGCAGGCCTCGGCCGACATGAGGTTCTCCTGGCGAATCAAAGGAAAATTGGCGAATCAAACGAAAACCTCCCGCCGTTGTGGCAAAAGCGGCGGAGGCTTTCAATCTTAGCGCTGCGGGATCAGGCCTGTCCGGCGCGGCTTTCGACGACCCGGACGATATCGGCCATGATGGCGTTCAACTCGTAATTCTTCGGCGTGTAGACGGCGGCGACGCCCTCGGACAGCAACAGCCTCTCGTCCTCCGGCGGAATGATGCCGCCGACGATGACCGGAACGTCCGAAATGCCCTGGGACTTCATCCGGTCGAGCACGTCGCGAACCAGCGGCACATGCGAGCCCGACAGGATCGAAAGGCCGACGACATGAACGCCTTCCTCGAGGGCGGCGTTGACGATCTCGGCGGGCGTCAGACGGATGCCCTCATAGACCACCTCCATGCCGGCGTCGCGGGCGCGCACGGCGATCTGCTCGGCGCCATTGGAATGGCCGTCAAGCCCCGGCTTACCGACCAGGAATTTGATGCGGCGGCCAAGCTTTTTCGAGACGCGCTCGACCTCGGCGCGGACGGGATCGAGCGAGCCGCCGGCCTGACGCGCGCTGCGGCCGACGCCGGTCGGGGCGCGGAACTCGCCGAAGACCTCGCGCAGCGTCGCGCCCCATTCGCCCGTGGTCACGCCGGCTTTCGCGGCGGCGATCGACGGCTCCATGATATTGCGATCCTCCTGCGCGGCGGCGCGCAGATCGGCGATCGCCTTGGCCACCGCCTTGGCGTCACGCTGCTCGCGCCAGGCCTTCAGCCGCGCGATCTGTTCTTCCTCGACATGTTCCGGCACCACCAGAATGGCGCCGTCGCCGGCGGTCAGCGGCGAAGGCTCGGTCTCGACGAATTTATTGACGCCGACCACGATCTGCTCGCCCGCCTCGATGCCTTCGAGGCGACGGGTGTTGGATTCGACGAGCTTGGACTTGAGATAGCCCGTTTCGACGGCGGCCACCGCCCCGCCCATGGCGTCGATCGCGGCGAGCTCGGCGAGCGCCTCGCGCTTCAGCTCGTCGACCTTTTTCGTCAATTCGACGCTGCCGTCGAACAGATCGCCATATTCGAGCAAATCGGTCTCATAGGCGAGAATCTGCTGCAAACGCAGCGACCATTGCTGATCCCACGAGCGCGGCAGGCCGAGCGCCTCGTTCCACGCCGGCAATTGCACGGCGCGGGCGCGGGCCTTCTTGGACAGGACAACCGCCAGGGTCTCGATCAGAATGCGATAGACGTTGTTTTCCGGCTGCGGCTCGGTCAGGCCGAGCGAATTGACCTGGACGCCGTAGCGGAAGCGGCGGTGCTTCTCGTCCTTGACGCCATAACGATCGCGGGTGAGTTCATCCCACAATTCGGTGAAGGCGCGAACCTTGGCGAGTTCGGTGACGAAACGCATGCCGGCGTTGAGAAAGAAGGAAATCCGCGCGACCACTTCGCCGAAATCCTCGTCGGAAACCTGACCCGACGTTTTCACCATGTCCAGAATGGCGACCGCGGTGGCGAGCGCATAGGAAAGCTCCTGCACCGGCGTCGCGCCGGCTTCCTGCAAATGGTAGGAGCAGACGTTCATCGGGTTCCATTTCGGAACTTCCTTGGTCGTGAACAGGATCACGTCCTTGGTCAGCCGCAGCGACGGCCCGGGCGGAAACACATAGGTGCCGCGCGAGAGATATTCCTTGATGATGTCGTTCTGCGTAGTGCCCTGGAGCGCCGTTCGCGGCGCGCCCTGCACGTCGGCCGCCGCGATGTAAAGCGAAAGCAGCCAGGGCGCCGTCGCGTTGATGGTCATCGACGTGTTCATCTGGACGATGGGGATGCCGTCGAACAAGGTGTTCATGTCGCCGAGATGCGAAATCGGCACGCCGACCTTGCCCACTTCGCCGCGCGACAGCGGATGATCGGAATCGTAGCCCGTCTGGGTGGGAAGGTCGAAAGCGATCGACAGGCCCGTCTGGCCCTTGGCGAGATTGCCCCGATAGAGCTTGTTGGATTCAGCCGCCGTCGAATGGCCGGCATAGGTGCGGAAGATCCAGGGCTTGTCGCGACCAGGGGCTGTTTTCGTCATCGGAACCTCGCTTTCGATCGCGGCGCGCGCCGCCAATTCTTCGCCGGGCAAAAGATCTTTCTATTGCTTTGCCCCAGTTTGATGCGCAGCACAATCGGCCCACGCGGACGCCCCAAGGCTCAGGCTGTTTCATGACAAGGCGATAAGCCGTTGATCCGTCAGCTATTGTTCTTCACCTCGGCGCGGGCGCCAAGAGAACAAAATAGGCGCCGACTTTAGCACGAAGCAAAAAAATTGTGCGAGCGCTCGCAGAGCGACAATATTATGTATATTGGCGACGGTGGAACGAAAATGAGCACACGAATCCGAAAAGGAGTCGCGGGCGGGAGATTCCGTTTTTTCGGGCAGGAGCGAACGAAGAGGTCGCGGCTCGGGAGCCCGGATCGCGGTCAGGCGCCTTGATGGAGATATGGTCACCTAAGACAGGAGTCAGCGTTGAGCAATTCATCGCCAGCGGCGAGCAGCGCGAGCGCAGCAAACCAACCGGTCCTCAAGGACCTCTATGATATTGGCGAGATTCCGCCGCTCGGCCATGTGCCGAAGAACATGCACGCCTGGGTCATCCGCCGGGATCGCCACGGCCCGCCGGAAAGCGCCATGCAGCTCGAAGTGGTTCCGACCTGGGACCTCGACAGCCATGACGTGCTGGTTCTGGTGATGGCCGCCGGCGTCAATTACAACGGCATCTGGGCTGGCCTCGGCGAGCCGATCTCGCCCTTCGACGTGCACAAGCAGCCTTTCCATATCGCCGGCTCCGACGCGTCGGGCATCGTCTGGGCGGTTGGCTCCAAGGTGAAGCGCTGGAAGGTCGGCGACGAAGTGGTCGTGCACTGTAACCAGGACGACGGCGACGACGAGGAATGCAACGGCGGCGACCCGATGTTCTCCTCCTCGCAGCGCATCTGGGGCTATGAGACGCCGGACGGCTCCTTCGCCCAGTTCTGCCGCGTCCAGGACCGCCAGCTCATGGTGCGCCCCAAGCACCTGACCTGGGAGGAAAGCGCCTGCTACACCCTGACGCTCGCGACCGCCTATCGCATGCTGTTCGGCCATGAGCCGCACCGCCTGAAGCCGGGCGACAATGTGCTGGTCTGGGGCGCCTCGGGCGGTCTGGGCGTGTTCGGCGTGCAGCTCATCGCCGCCGCCGGCGCCAACGCCATCGGCATCATTTCCGACGAAACCAAGCGCGACTACGTCCTTTCGCTCGGCGCCAAGGGCGTCATCAACCGCAAGGATTTCAAGTGCTGGGGCCAGTTGCCCAAGGTCAATTCGCCCGAATATGCGGAATGGCTCAAGGAGGCCCGCAAATTCGGCAAGGCGATCTGGGACATCACCGGCAAGAAGGATGTCGACATCGTGTTCGAACATCCGGGCGAAGCCACCTTCCCGGTCTCGACCCTGGTCGTGAAGCGCGGCGGCATGGTGGTGTTCTGCGCCGGCACCTCGGGCTTCAACATCACCTTCGACGCCCGCTATGTGTGGATGCGGCAGAAGCGCATTCAGGGTTCGCATTTCGCCCATCTGAAACAGGCGGCGGCGGCGAATAATTTCGTGGTGGACCGTCGCGTCGATCCCTGCATGTCGGAAGTCTTCCCCTGGGCCAAGATCCCGCTGGCCCATACCAAAATGTGGAAGAACCAGCATGCGCCCGGCAATATGGCGGTGCTGGTCAACGCCACGCAGACCGGACTTCGCACGTTGGAAGACGTGATCGAAGGCGGGAAAGCCGACTGATTGAGACATGAGGCCGCGAGGGCGCTGTTTATCGGACCCTCGCGGCTTCATAAGCCTGTATTCAAGATATTAGTATAATATTTCTATTCAATATCCCAAGCAGCATTGGATTTGTTTCTGTAGCTCTATTGCCAACGGTATCCGTTTGGTTACTTGGCCATTCGCGACGAGACGGCTCTGCTACAAAATAACTATCTTCAGTTCGACTGCATGGCTTGGCGATGCTTGGCAAGGTTAAGCCAAAGTTAACCGAACTTTCTTAACCTTCCGCCGTCATCGAATTTCAGCGGTCCGGATCCTGCCCTATGCGCACGACGACATTGCCAATCGGCGAGGTGCTGCCCGAGTCGGCGCGCGTCTTTTTTCAGCGGCGGCTTGAAGAAATCGTCGGGCTCGCCATCGTCGCGTTCACCGCCGCCCTTGGCGTCGCCCTCG